>NZ_QMIN01000110.1:13331-36147 GCF_003287795.1 Actinomyces sp. Z5 | reverse complement strand
GCGCGCCTCTCTCGTGCGTTGGTGGGTCAGCCTGTCAGGCAGACGGCCCCGCACCCACGCCTGCGAAAGGACTCTAAGGCTAAGGCGCCTTGGTCCGTTCCCCTAATCAGCGATCACCATCCGCCCGCCACCATGGGTGACTTTCGCCCCCCGGATCATCAAACGACAGGGGCAAGACATCATGCCCACAGCGGCTGGCCCAGCCACCGGCACTCCTTCACCGGCGACCACAAACAAGGTAACGGGTATCGCGCCCCGCCGGAGGCGACTGAGAGGGGCGGGCGACTCCCACGGCCGCGGCGCCGTCGGCGGGCGTGGCGATGGCCGGGGCGTTCACTGCTCGCGACTTCGGCGTAATGCCGCGGCCCACTGAAGGCAGCGCGATTTGACCTCTTCGAGCTGTTCCGGAGTGACACCGTACCGGCGGACATCCAACGGCGTCACACGATTGACCGCTTCCAGCTGACGAGCAAACATGTCGATGTCGAAGTCAGGATCACGCTCGGCCGCGGCGTCCACGAGCACGCCGTCGGCAAACTCCCCCGACCTGCGGATGCCGTCAACGTCAAGAAAATCACGCGGTTCGCCCCGGGAATACAGGGCGTCGATCTTACTGGCCACCGCGTCCCTCAGGCTGAGCACAGGTCCGATGGCGAAGGGCACGGGATCGTTCTCTCTCCAATCCACCCCCAGATCAAGTTCAACTTGCGCCCCGCCGTGAACGCTAACCCGTAACCTTGCGAACTGCGGTGACCGACGGACCTCGTCAACGCCGTAGCCACGCCTGTGTAACTCACCCACGACCTGCTTTACAGCTCGGTCGAACTCCACTGGGTCCTGCATCGTCGTGAACAGGTCAACATCCTCTGTCGGCCGCTCGATCACCCCGTGCTCACGAATGGCACCAGAGCCCGCCAGCACGAAGCCAGCCCCGGCTAGCGTGGTCAAAGCAATATGCGCGACTTCCCGCTGCACGTCCCGCTCTACGCTCATGCGCTCTTCCCACCTCCGAGCTGCGGGAACCGAACCTCCCAGAGCTCGCGTGCACGCCTAGGCAGCAGCAGTTCCGACCAAACCGACACGAGCCGATCCCGGTTGAGGATGGCAACCTGATCGGCAACAGTTCCCTCGGCTATGGCAACCCGGTAGGCCAGGTTCACGCCGCCGTCCTCATCTAAGTCCACATGACCGCCGCCGGGCGCCCATAGCAGAGCGTGAGGCAAGTCGATGCTGCCGCTTGCCGGCCCGCGCAGATCATCCAAGCTGTCGGGAACCGCATAGGGCTTGACGTCACCAAAAAGCACGCGGCGTGACGACCCAGAAGCACCGCGCGCTTCGATGTGCGTGGTCCTGCTCATCACACCCCCGTTCCGAGGCACCCGTATGGGCACGGGCGGTGGCGGAGATGGGGAGATTCGAACTCCCGAGGGGTTTTATCCCCAACCTTCTTAGCAGGAAGGCGCACTAGGCCACTATGCGACATCTCCAGTTGCCGGATCGGCCCAATGAGCCTACCCCAGCGCACGCGCAGAGGCAACGACCCGCCGTGGAGCCCCGCGGAGTGCCGTCGGCGACGGCTTACCCACGCCCGTGGCGGAGAGGGAGGGATTCGAACCCCCGGTGCGCTAGGCGCACAGCGGTTTTCAAGACCGCCACATTCGGCCGCTCTGTCACCTCTCCAGGTACGTGCCGAAACCCTACCACCCCGCACCACCCATCGCAGCGCGCGGTTCAGGCCATAACGCTAGTCACAAAACAGGACCTTCGTCCCCTGTACACCACATCGCCAGATCAGTATCGTTGCGGATATGACGTTATATAACGTCATATCCAGAGACGGATCGCGCACCCCCTCGAGCAGCCTCACCAACGACGGTGTCAGGACCACTGCCTCAGCCCCATGGCGCCCCGCTCCACCACACGCATGACACGAAAGAGAGCTCATGGCACACACACCGGCACTCACTCAGCCCACAGACGCACTGCCGAACGCCGGCGCCCGCCTTGACCGACTGCCCACCAGCCGCTTCCACTGGTCGGTGTACTGGATGGTCGCCTTCGGACTGCTCGTAGGTTGGAGCAACGCCATCGGCGGACTGGTTCTAGCAGTGCTTGCGGAGATCGGCTGGACCGACAACTCCTCGTCCGCGATCTTCTCCTCGCTTACCACGGCCGGGATGTTCGTGGGGGCACTGGTCGGCGGCGCGATCGGCGATCGCCTGGGACGCCGCAACGGCTTCCTCGGATTCGTGGCCTTTCACATCATCACCATGCTGGTCGCGGCCGCCTCCCCGAACATGACCTTCCTCATCATCGTGCGGGTGTTCATGGGGATGGCGCTCGGCGGCCTACTCACCGTGCTGTTCGCCTCCTGGACGGAGTACGTCCCCTCACGGGACCGCGGCTCCTGGTCCTCCCGGGCATCCTTCATCGGCAACTGGTCCTACCCGATCTGCTCACTGATCGCCTCCTACCTCGTCGGAGTCGTCAGCCCCGAGGCCAACTGGCGCATCCAGTTCATCATCCCGGCCTTCACCTCAACGATCGTCCTGATCATCGTCTGGCGACTCTTCCCCGAGTCACCGCGTTGGCTGGAGTCCAAGGGCCGCTACCGGGAGGCGAATGAACTGCTCAGGAAGATCGAGGCCGATGTCGAGCGGCAGAAGGGCATCACGCTGGAGCCGGCAGCCGACGCCGTGGAGGAGCACGCGAAGACCCAGGGCCAGGTGAACCTCCCCTACAGCGCCCTGTTCAAAGGCGAACTGCTCAAACGAGTTATCGTCGGCTCCTTCGCCCTGATCGCCATGAACGTCATCCAGTACACACTCATCAATTGGCTACCGACCATGTTGCTCTCCCAGGGCATCGACTTGGCCGACTCCGTAGTGCTGAACACCATGAGTATGTTCGGGGCACCCATCGGCATCTTCATCGCCATATTCATCATCGACCGCTTCCCGCGTCGTGTATTCGGTATCGGGCTGTTGCTCATAATCGCGGTGCTGGGATACGTCTACTCGCTGCAGACCTCAATGACCGCGCTGTCCGTCGTTGGCTTCTTCCTGATCATCTTCGTCTATATGTTCGTCTGCTTCGCCTCGGCCGTCTACGTCCCGGAGATATGGCCGACGGCGGCCAAGCTGCGTGGCTCCGGGCTGGCCAACTCGGTCGGCCGCGTCAGCGGAATCCTCTCCCCATATGCGGTGGCCGCCCTGCTGGACGCGTCCGGTGTCACCGGAGTCTTCATTCTCCTCGGGGCTACAGCGGTTGTCACCGCAGTCGTTATCGCCGTCTTCGGCGTGGAGAGCCGTGGGGCGTCTATTGAGTCGATTTCCGACGTCGACCTCAGCTAATTCGCCGCGTCGTCCTGGCAAGGCACTCCAGGGGCACCGGCGCCCGCTCAGCCGCCCCCTTCCTAACCATTCTCCATCCACCAGGTTTGAGCACTTCACACACAATCCAGAAAGGAATCATCATGAAGGCACTTGCACGCTACGGCAAGGAATTCGGCAGATACCGCCTCATCGACGTCCCAGTCCCCGAGATCGGGGACGAGGACCTGCTCGTCAAGGTCGGAGCCGCCACCATCTGCGGCGCGGACATGAAGCACTTCCGCGTCGACAACGGCTCGGACGAGTTCAACTCCATCCGCGGTCACGAGTTCGCCGGCGAGATCGTCAAGGTCGGGCCCAAGGTGACCGACTGGCACGTTGGCCAGCGCGTGGTCTCGGACAACACCGGCCACGTCTGCGGCACCTGCCCCGCCTGTGAGCGGGCGGACTTCCTGTGCTGCGAGAGCAAGGTGAACATCGGCCTGGACAACAACCGCTGGGGCGGCGGATTCACCAAGTACGCGATCATCCCCGGTGAGATCCTGCGCATCCATCGCCACGCGATCTGGGAGCTGCCCGACTGGCTGCCCTATGAGCAGGCGGCAGCCATCGAGCCGCTGTGCAACTCCTACAAGGCCGTGGCCGAACAGACCCACCTCAAGCCCGGGCAGGACGTCGTCATCATCGGCGCCGGTCCACTGGGCCTGTACTCCGTGCAGGTCGCCAAGCTGATGGGCGCGGTCAACATCGTGCTGGTGGGGCTCGACGCCGACGTCAACACTCGTTTCAAGGTCGCCAAGCAGCTCGGTGCGACGCACGTGGTCAACGGCTCCCAGGAGGACGTCGTCGCCCGGTGCCAGGAGATCTGCGGCAAGGACAACCTCGGACTGGTGATCGAGTGCTCCGGCGCAAACATCGCCCTGGAGCAGGCCATCAACATGGTGCGCCCCAACGCGGAGATCGTCCGCGCCGGCATGGGCTTCAAGCCACTCAACTTCCCCATCAACCGCATCACCGAGTGGAACATCTCGCTGATAGGTCACATGGCCTACGACTCGACCACCTGGCGCAACGTGCTGCGACTGGTCGACCACAAGAAGGTTCAACTCGCACCGATGATCACCCACCGCTTCGGCCTCTCCGAATGGGAGAAGGGCTTCGAGGCCATGGCCGCCAAGGACGCCATCAAGGTCGTCCTCACCTATGACTTCGACGACTGACTCCATCAACTAATTCCAACCCCGGTTTCAGGAAGGGAAACGACAACATGCTGGCAGATTTGGCGTGGTGGCTGCGCCACGCGCAGGCGAACAGGTACGCCATACCTCACTTCAACACTTGGAACGCCGAGATGCTCATGGGCGTCATGGACGCCGCAGAGGAAACACGTTCCCCCGTCATCATCTCCTTCGGAACCAGTTTCACGGGCAACGTCGTGTTCGAGGAATTCGCCTGGCTGATGCGCAATATGGCGGAGCATGCGAACGTGCCCACCATCGTTCACTGGGATCACGGGCGCAGCTTCGACATCGTCCACAACGCCTACGTACACGGCAATAACGCGATCATGCGTGACGCCTCAAAACTGCCATTTGAGGAGAATGTCGCCGAGACCAAGTGGGTAGTGGACTACTTCCACCCGCGCGGGGTCCCGGTGGAGGCCGAGTTGGGCCACGTGGGCGACTACGGCGACTACGAGGAGGTCCTGGCGCACTACCAGTACACGGATCCCGCACAGGCCGCGGAGTTCGTGGAGCGCACAGGCTGCGACGCACTGGCGGTCGCCATCGGCAACATCCACGGCCCCTACAGTTCACCGCCGCGCATCGCCCATGACGTGCTGGAGGCGGTACGCGAGGCCGTTGACATCCCGCTCGTCCTGCACGGCGCCTCCGGCATCCCGGACGACGACGTGCGCCGGGCGATCGCCAACGGCGTCGCCAAGGTGAATATTCACTCCGAGCTGGGGGAGGCGGCTATGGCCGCCATCGTCAAGGACACGTCCACCAACTACGTGAACACGCAGTTGCGCGTACGTGCGGCGCTCAAGCAGCGCGCCCTGGAGAAGATCGAGCTGCTGGGCTCCGCCGGTCACGCCGACGCCATGCCCGTGGTGGCAGGCGACCTCAACCGGGTGGCCGACGGACGCGCGCCGACTCCTGAGGGGCTGAAGGCACAATGAGTCGGCAGGTCGGCCGGCCGGGTATGGATTCGGCAGCCCATCAGATGGAGTCCGCACAGGCGCTGGCCACCCTGGAGCAATTGCCGGTGTCCCGCTGGCACTGGAAGGTGTTCTGGGTGCTGGGACTGGCGCTCCAGTTCAACGGCATTCTGAACTCGTCGGGGAACTCGGTCCTGGCCGACCTGGTCGACCGGGGGTGGTCGAACAACTACTGGAACGCCTTCTTCTCGTCGGCGATGATGATGGGCTTCTTCGTAGGCTCGCTCGCCGCGGGCGGTCTCGGGGACCGGATCGGGCGCAAGCGCACCTACGAGCTGTGCATCCTCGTATTCGGCGCCATGGCGCTGGCGGCGGCCTGCGCCCCTGGCATGATCTTCCTGATCGTGTGCCGTGGGCTGATGGGTATCGGCATGGGCGGCGGCATCGTCCTCGGCTACGGCACCTTCACCGAATTCATGCCCGCCCGGGTCCGCGGCACCTGGTCGGCCCGCATCTCCCTGCTGGGAAACCTCTCCCCCTTGATCGCCGCGATCCTGGCTGCCGTGCTCATCCCGGCGCTGAGCTGGCGGGCGGTGTTCGTGGTGGCCGGGGTCCTGTCCCTGGTGATGCTCGTCGTCGTCCACATCCACCTCGAGGAGTCTCCCCGCTGGCTGATCGCCTCGGGGAGGGACGACGACGGCGTCGCCATCGTCCGCAGGGCCGCCGCCCGCAGCGGCATCGTCGTCAACGGCCCCGACGACGCAGCCACCCGCCCCAATGGTTCCGGCACAAGCGACGCGGCCCCGGCCACGGGCGCAGCGTCCGCCCAGACCAAGGTCGCAGTTCCACTGCCGGCCTTCTTCACCGGTGATCTGGGCCGCCGCACCCTGGTGGCCACGGCGACCCTGATCGCCATGAACCTGTCCCTGTACACCATCACCCAGTGGGTGCCGACCATCTTCGTCAACCAGGGGATCGACATCTCCAAGTCGCTGGCGATGTCGATGATCATGATGATCGGCGCTCCGGTGGGGGTGTTCATCTCCACACTGATCATGGACCTGCTGCCCCGCAAGGTCCTCGGACCGGGGCTCATCGTCCTGGTGGCCGTGCTGGGGTATGTCTACTCCCGGCAGACCTCCGAAGTCACGATCCTGGCGATCGGCACCCTGATGATCGTCGTCCTGTATATCTACAACAGCTTCTCGTCGGCCGTATACGCGCCCGAGATCTGGCCGACCGCGCAGAAGATGCGCGGGCTCGGCATTGCCAACTCCATCGGCCGGGTCGTCGCCATCGCCTCGCCCTACCTGGTGGCCTGGCTGCTGACCGAGTTCGGCGTCATCGCCGTATTCGTCGTCCTGGGGCTGCTGCTGAGCGCCTGCGCACTGGTGCTGGCGATCTTCGGCATCGAGACGCGGGGACGCAGCGTCGAAGAGATGGCACTACCTATCCGCACGGCAGAAGCCGCTTAGTTTCTCAAAGAGGAGATACACACATGAGCACCAATTCAAAGGCCGTACTCGATCACCCCGGCCTGATGACCATCAAGGCCTGCGAGCGCCCGACACCCGGCCCCGGCGAGGTTCTGATCAAGATCGCCCGGGTCGGAATGTGCGGCTCGGACATGCACGGTTTCAAGTCCGGTCCCTACATTCCGCCGCAGCCCGGCCAGGAGGTGGGGCTGGGGCACGAGCCCGCGGGCGTCGTAGTCGAGGTCGGCGATGACGTGACCGAATTGAAGGCCGGCGACCGCGTCTGCGTCGAGCCCGGTATCCCCTGCTACACCTGCGAGTTCTGTCTGTCCGGGCACTACAACGTATGCCCGAATGTGGACTTCATGGCCACCGCACCCAACTACCGAGGTGCCTTCACCGAGTACCTGGTGCATCCGGCCACGCTTGTGTTCCCGCTGCCCGATGAACTCAGCCTTGATGAGGGAGCCCTCGTGGAGCCGGCCTCGGTGGCCGTGCACGCGGTCGAAATGGCGGGCGCGCTCCTGGGCAAGACCGTCGTCATCCTTGGAGCGGGCGCCGTCGGCCTCATGGTTTCCATGGTCGCCCGCATGGCGGGTGCCCGGAAGATCGTCGCCGTCGATCTGCAGCAGAGCAGGCTGCAGACCGCGCGCAGGCTGGGCGTCGACACCACGGTGAACAGCGGCGAAGGCGACCCGGTCGCCCAGATTAAGGAGGCAGTCGGCCGGTACGGGGCCGACGTCGTATTCGAGACAGCCGGTGCAGTGCCTACCGTGAAGCTCGGTCTGCAGGTGGTCAAGCGCCGCGGCAGGTTCATGGTTGTGGGTACGGTCCCCGGCGAGGCACCGGTGCCATTCCTGGCGATCAACCGCGAGGTGACGATCCAGACCGTGTTCCGGTACTGCAACTCCTACCCGACCACGATCGAGCTCATCCGCTCCGGCGCCCTGAGGGTGTCAGAGCTGATCGACCGACACTTCGCATATGCGGACATCCAACACGCCTTCGAGACAACCGTGAGTGACCCCGGATCGTTCACCAAGGCGGTCGTCGTGGTTGATGACTCCCTGAAGTGAGGCGATGACCATGGCGAACCTCGACGTCTTGTGCGTCGGCTCCTCGGTGGTCGACATCCCGCTGCACCCGGTCGACAGAACCGTCTTCGACACCGTCTCCTACCCGGTTGACGACATTTCCATGCAGGTAGGAGGAGACGCGCTGAACGAGTCCATCATCCTGTCCCGTTTGGGAGCCCGAGTGGGGCTGGTGACCGTGGTCGGAGACGACGCGGCTGGCACCTTCATCACGACGACAGCTCGTTCCGAGGGCGTAGACGTATCCCGGGTACACGTGCGCCGTAGCCTCACCACGTCCTTGAATGTTGGCCTGGTCCAGCCCGATGGTGAGCGCACCTTCATCACCAACCGCAACGGCAGCCTGTGGCTCACCGAGGAGAGCGATCTCGATGTCTCCGGCCGCATCGGATTCGCAAAGATCCTCTCCTTCGGCTCGATCTTCAACAATCCTCTGCTGTCCGGAGCATGGATTGCCGATCTGTTCCACCGGGCAAAGGCTGCGGGCATGACCGTGTGCGCCGACATGGTGCCCAGTCGTACCGGCGCGGGAATCGAGGAGATAGCCGAGGCCCTGGGGTATGTCGACTACTTCTTCCCCAACGCGTCCGAGGCCATCGCCCTGACGGGAGCCCACGACGAGCTCGAGGCGGCCACCATACTGGAGGGCTACGGGGTCGGCAACACGGTGCTCAAGGTCGGAGCGCGCGGGTGCCTGGTGCACAACGCCCACATCACCGAAATTGTCCCCGCCGTCGGCCGTGACGCCGTGGACACCACGGGCGCCGGGGACAACTTCGCCGCCGGCTACATCCGCGCCCTGCTGCGCGGCATGAGCTCAATCGATGCGGCCGTATTCGCCAATGGAGTCGCCGGCCTGTCGGTGACCCGCCTGGGTGCCACCGCTGCCGTGCGGTCGCTAGAGCAGGCCGAGGAGTTCATTGCCGGCATTGATGCCACAGGCAC
Organism: Actinomyces sp. Z5; assembly: GCF_003287795.1. Classification (NCBI taxonomy): domain Bacteria; kingdom Bacillati; phylum Actinomycetota; class Actinomycetes; order Actinomycetales; family Actinomycetaceae; genus Actinomyces; species Actinomyces sp. Z5. The sequence continues at coordinate 27,140 of NZ_QMIN01000110.1, read as the reverse complement.
GTGAAGCGAGTAACCGTACGCAAGACATCAAGTAGAGAGCAGAAAAGATAACGAGGAGCGAATATGCGAATCGGAGACATTGCACAGGATGTGTCTCGCATCGGCCTGGGAACCTGGGCCATCGGGGGTGGCCCCGCATTCGGCGGAGTCGATACCGAGCAGCAGGGCATTGCCACGATCCAAGCCGCACCTAGCCTGGGAGTCAACCTGGTGGACACTGCGCCCGGTTACAACTTCGGGCGCAGCGAGGAAATCGTCGGCAAGGCAATCGCCGGCCGCAGGGATGAGTACGTACTCATCACCAAGTGCGGGCTCGTGTGGAACGCCCCAGGAGCATTCTTCAACCGGGTAGGAGACACTGTCCTCAATCGGTCTCTGGAACCTGATTCGATCCTGCGGGAGATCGACCAGAGCCTGGAACGGTTGGGCACGGACCACATCGACATCTACATGACCCACTGGCCTGCGATCCCGCCCTACAACACCCCGATCGCCGACACGGTCGCTTGCCTGATGGACCTTAAGGCTTCCGGTCGCATCCGTGCCATCGGCGCTGCAAATGTGAACGCCGAGCAGGTGCTCGAGTATCTGCGGTACGGGCAGCTCGACATCGTACAGATGCGTTATTCGATCCTGGATCGGGCGGTGGAGCAGGAGCTCATGCCCACGTGCATTGCGAATGGCGTGACGGTCCAGGCCTACTCCCCGCTGGAGATGGGCATCCTTGCCGGCGCTGTCCCACGCGGCTACCAGCCGGAACCCGGCACGGCCCGATACGGGAAGAAGTGGTTCGAGCAGGCTCGGTTGGAGCAGGCCCTGGACATGGTGGAGGCCTGGGAGCCGCTACGGAATAAGTACAACTGCGGCACGGCCGACCTTGCCATAGCCTGGATCCTGGCACAGAACCCGCACATCACAGTCCTGTCCGGCTCAACCAAGCCTGAGGAACTCGCGCAAAATGTGCGCGCCCTGTCGGTTGAGCTGACGGACGAAGACGCCACCTGGATGCGCGAGTACGCCGAGCAGCTCGGGTGAGGTTCCGCGACATCAAGCCCTACGAGGCTCCCCGCCTCGCTCGATGAGTTGCAGGGCCCGTACAACGGTACTACTGACCTTCCGCATGCCGTGCGCTGGCAGGCCGATCGACTCGGCGTAGATGTGGGTGTGGTTGGCTGGCGGCGTATGGCCTACCAGGCGTTGCTCGCCGAGGGAACCGCTGACGAGCAACGCCGGTTCATGAACCGGGATCGGCTTATCGAGACGTGGCCGATCCTGAACATGGATGCGCGTGTGCGCGACTTGTGGGAGGGACGGTTTTCCGAGTTGTGAGCGGCCGTGTGAGCGGCGCGCAGGAGGAACAGCGCCGCATCACGCGCCTGGCCCTGGAGGCTGCTGGCGAAGTAAGCGGCTTCACCCTGGCCGGGTCGGGTGCGATCCGTGAGCACGGCTTGATCGACCGGCCCACGGAGGATATGGATCTGTTCACCGTCGAGACTCGTCATCGACAGGATGCTTTCGCCCAGTTCACCGTCATTAGTCGGCAGGGGCTCTGCACCGACGTCGACCTGGCCGTCGACTGGCGCACCCACCCGCCCGTGCGCTTGCAAGTCGGCCCCGTTTTGGCTGTCGAGGATGCGGTCGGAAATAAGATTGGCGCCCTGTTCTCGCGGGCTGAGACCCGTGATTACCTCGACGTGACGCGATCCGGCGTTCTGGCCGGTACAGTGACGATGAACTGTTGGAGCTGGCCCGGGAGAAGGCGTGGGCCACCGCTATCCGCGCACGAGCCCGACGTGAGCGCACGCACGCCAGATTGCACGCCCGGATCGAGCAGGGCTGAGGCGGCGAGGGAGACGCCACGGCGTCTAGGGGGTGGCACGCCGGCTATCTCGACAATTCGCCCCGAAATCAATCATCTAGGCGATGTCGTAGTTGAAACGGTAGCGGGCAGCAGTTATATGTTGACGACCCACATAGATGAGCTGCCCAGCGTCATCGAGCATCTCCCGGTAGAAGAAGAACAGCGGGTCCCCGACCAGGACCTGCAACAATTCCGCCTGGGCGGCGGTGGCCGCGAGCGCGTCTATGTAGGAGTTGCGCGACCCACCGATCCGTACGCCGTTTTCGGCCAGGACCTCGAACAGCGAGTCCTCGAGCGGTGCTTCCAGCAGGAAGGGCAGACGCTCGTATGGGTAATAGTTGTCCTCAATCATGATCGGAACGCCGTCGGCATAGTGCAACCGTTGAATGTTCAGCACCTGCACCTCTGTGAGCTCTGGTGGCGGAGTGAAGGCTGAGGGCGTTTCCTCCAGCAAGGTCCGGGCCAATACCTTGGCAGAAGGCGTCATTCCGCTGGCCCGGCAGGACTCGGAGAAGCTGGAGATGTGCTCGATCTTCTTGGCGATTTTGCTTTGGCTGACGAAAGTTCCCTTGCCCTGACGCTTGACGAGCAGCCCGTGCTCACACAGTTCCTCGATGGCGTGTCGGATAGTGATCCGACTGACCCCGTACATAGTGGCGAGTTCCAGCTCGGTGGGGATACGGCCACCGGGCTGGAACTCGCCGGAGTCAATGGCCGTCCGCAGGGACTGCATAACCTGAGCGAACAGCGGCCTAGTGCTCTGTCTGTTCAATGAAACAGCCCGTTCCGGCGTCATCACGTCCTCCTCATGCGGCCAGGGTCTTGAGGCTATACCACCGCACAAATACCGACCGGTCTGCTCCGACGCCGCTCCAGGCACATACGTAGCCGTTACCGGCTACCACTCACCCCCGCCCGAACAGGCCACGACGGCGCGCCTGGCCGCGCTGCTGGTCCGGGGCCGGGGCGGGCCGGTCGGGGCGGTCCAGGAGGCCCTCGCTCAGCGCCTGCCCCACCGTCGGCCACACCGGCATGCGGGCGGCCAGCGTCATCTGCAGGGCGTGATAGATGTCCGGGTGGCCCTCCCAGGTGCGGGTCGACAGCTCGTTGGCCTGATTCAGCTCGTGGGTCCACACACCCGGAGCCTCGATGAGGAACTCCTCGGCGTAGTCGATCCAGGAGCGGTAGCAGTGCTCGTAGTGCTCGACATCGATCTCACCGCGACCGTCGTCCAGCAGCGCCTGCCGGATGGCGGCGGCGGCCGACACGCCCTCGCACACCACCCAGTGCATGCGCTCGTGCACGATCGGGTTGCCGTCGAAGTCGGTGGTGTAGACGAAGCCGGGGCCGCCGTCGACCCGCCAGCCGTCGGTGCGAGCCCGGTCGAACAACTGCTCGGCGGCCTCCAGCATCCAGTCGGGCGTGGGCAGGGAGCGAGCCACCAGCGCCGCGCGGGCCTGCACGGTCAGGCGCGACCACTCCAGGCCGTGACCGGGGGTGACGCCGTAGGGGCGGAAGGGGTGGGCAGGGGCGTCGCGGTTGTAGTCCAGGAGCGGGTGCCACTTGGTGTCGTAGTGCTCGGGCAGGCGCCAGTCGTGGGCACGCGCCTGAACGTTGACGGCGAAGTCGATGATCTGCACGGCGCGGGTCAGCCAGGTGACGTCCCCGGTGACGTCGGCGGTGGCGAGGTAGGCCTCCACCGTGTGCATGGCGGCGTTGATGCCGCGGTAGTTCTCGGGGTCGGTGAAGTCAGCGGCGTAGGACTCGATGGGCAGCCCGTAGGTGTCATCCCACCAGTAGCGGTTCTGCACCTCCATGGCGTCCAACAGCAGCTCGTGTGCACCGGGCCGGTTGGCGGCCGTCGCGGTGGCGGCGGCCAGCAGCACGAAGGCGTGCTGGTAGCACTCCTTGCGGGCGTCGGCGTCGACCGGGATGCCGTGGCCGTCGTCGTCGAGTTCGTGGCGGACAGCGGAGTACCAGCCGCCATGCTCGTAGTCGCGCATGACCCTGCTCAGGGCGCGCACGCCGTGGTCGGCGTAGCGGCGGCAGCCGGGGATGCCCAGCAGGGCGCCCAGGGAAAAGGCGAAGGTCATGCGGCCGGTGATCCACAACTCGACGGGGTGGCTGGTGTCGACGACGCCGTCGGTGCCGATCCAGCCGAAGCCGGCGGGCACCTTGGCCGCCCGCGCGTAGCGCAGTAGTGCATGTGTCTCCTCGGCCAGCCAGCGGTTGTGCTCGGGGGCGCCGAACCATCCCAGTCCCATGAGTCCTCCTCGACCCGTACTCGCTTCCCGGCCTCACTCGCACCGGGACACCCCGAACGTTAGCAGCCGGCGGCCGGAGTATGCACCGGTCGGGCCGGTGCTCAGAGCACCTGAGAAACGGTCTCGAAGTCGTGGCGGCCGGCCCGCGGGTGGAATGCGTCGGCGTCACCGTGCCCCACGCAGACGACGGCGATGGTCTGCCAGGGGCGGTCGGCGTGGAATTCGGCGTCGATGCCGGGCAGGTCGGCGCCGGTCATGACGCCGACGTCGAGGCCCTCGGCGCGTAGGGCGAGCACGAGGTAGCCGAGCTGAATCAGGGCAGAGTCGCGGGCGAGTCCCTGGCGCATCTCCAGGGAGCCGGCCAGGCGCTCGAGCATCTGCTCGGACGCGCCGAGCTCGCGCATGGACTGGTCCAGGGCGAGGTCGGCGGAGACGATCAGCACCAGCGGCGCACCGAGGACCGGCTCCTGGTTGATCCCGGCCATCAGTGGGGCGAGCCGCTGGCGGGCCTCCGGGGAGGCGAGCAGGTCCAGGCGCATGGGCTGGGAGTTGAGGGCGGTGGGCGCCCAGCGCGCGTTGTCGTAGGCGCGGCGCACCTGCTCGATCGGGGCCGGCTCGTCCCGGAACGAGCGGGCCGTGTGGGCGTCGGTGAAGAGGACTGCAAGAGCGTCGTCGGAGACGGCGGTGTCGTGACTGCTCATACAGGCGGCAACTGACCTGGTGCGAGGATTATTCCGCGGATGTTGATTACGGGGAAGCTCGGCTGCCCCAACGCGGCATCCTACTGCCCGGCCGAGGCTCGAGGCTTGCAGGCTTCACCTGACGTCTCATGGTTGTTTGGTTGGTTGGGTGTTGAGAGTTTGGATCTCAGCCACGGGAATGCTGGTGGTCGTGGACGTGGTGTGGGTGTCCATCGAGCCCGAAGCACCGTCGGTGGCGGTGTAGGTGATCGCGTAGGACACTTTGATGTCTACCGGAGTCACACCGTCCTTGAAATGCGCACTGGACCGGTTGAACACGATCAGGCAGTCCGTACCCTTGGCGTCGTTCTCTTCAGTCCAGGGGATGCCGAAGCCGGTGCACTTGGCGGTCCCGTCCTTAGGCTGCAACGTCAACCACTTCGCGGTCGCCGTGATCGTGGCCGTCGTAGACCCCGCCGTAGCCGTCACCTGCACCTCCTTGGGGGTATCACCCGTCGCCCACACCCAGGTATCCATACCCACAATCGTGGCCCCCACATCCCCAACCATCGGGTTATACGAAATCGTCGCAGTAGGGATCGTCACCGCATCCCACGCCGCCCGCGCCAACGTCTCACCATCCACCTCCGGGGCGGGAGCAGACTCGCCGGCAGGCACATACACAGGACCATTCGAGGTGAACTGCCCGAACAGCTTCTGGTACTCCATCGGATCGTCACCGTTGTAGTACGTCCAATCGCACCACGGCCTATACCAGTAACCCTCCTCATCGTCCGCATACGACTCATAGTCCGGATATTGATCCCTCAGGTACGGCATCACATAACCCCAGTTGCCATGCACTGAAGATTCTTTCTCCGCCTGCCCGGAGTCAATCCACTGCGCGACCTCCGCACCCGTCCGATCCGGCTCATACCAGCACACCGGATGCACCGTGGCCGCCACCGACTGCGACCACGCCGAAGCACCACCGCCAGAACCAGCCGACCCATCCGCCGCAGCAGATGTGGACGTCGCTGTGACCGTCATCGTCACCGAACCATCCCCACCCTGCACAACCGAACCAGACGACGAACCAGAACCAGAATCCCAGTTGTGGTTCTCATGCGCCCAGGCAAAGGATTCGACGCCCGTCACACCTACGAGCGACAGCAACAGAGCAAGTACAACTACTAATATTAGCTTCATCGGCCTCATTGGTCACGCCGTACACTTATTAGTCGAACGCAAAAACTCTTCTGATTCCTTCCAGACTCCATCCTCGTAGGTCATAGTGACAAGAATTTCGTAACGACCTTGAAGAGTCTCTGGATTGCTGACATCATTGCCGGCCGCATCATAGTCAACTAGATCCGACTGATCGTCACACACGAGAACCTGCGCCTTATATGGAGCCACGGCGAACACCTCAATTACGGATGTCTTAACGGTTCCGTCCGTGTACCCATCACCGGCCGCTTCCAGATTATCCCTTAGGTTCTGGTAGGTTTCTGCGGTCATGAGGGGTTCGGCGTTTTCTACGCCGGTGCGGGTGAACCAGATGTTCCAGGTGACCTGGTCGTAGTTGATGAAGGCCTTGAGGACCTCGGTCTGCTGCTCGTCCAGGTCCTCGGGTATGGAGGTAACCACGTAGCGGTCGGTGGACAGCGACTCCGCCGTCACCACACCAGCAGCCTCCGCAGAAGCCGCGGCCGACGCGGACGCCTCAGCGGCGGCAGCCGACTCGGACGCCTCCGCCGACGCGGCAGCCTCCGGATCGTAGGTAGGGATACCCAGGGGGTTGTCGTCCGACTCAGACGAGCACGCCACCAGAGGCGCACACGCCAGAAGCAGCGCCGCCGCTCCCGCGGCGGTGCGGCGTAGCCCGGCTGAACCAGTCGGGAGACTCGGGAAACGAGCCATGAGCAACTCCTCGGGGTAAGAGTACGTTATCGGGACGTCATACAGTCTCACACGACCCCAGGTCACACGCAAGCAACAGCAACTGCCAGGACTGCCGGACATACGAGAAGCGGCACCAATGTCAACCACACGTGACAGCCGCACCCAACGCCCTCGCCCCGTAGTCGTCCGCCAGCGCCCGCCTTCCGCTGGGGCCACCCTGGCGCTGGTGGACGACTACCGACCAGTCTTCTTGTGACGGGGGCGTTACGTTTAGGGTAAGTTGACTCCATCGTTACCGGGGCGTCCCGCCCCTCCCGAACCGCCACCCCTCCGAGGACCGAGATCGCGATGCCCACCACTTATTACTACGAGGATGACTCTACTGATAACGACGGCGACAGCACTCTCATGGTGAACAACCCCAAGCTGGAGGCGATCCAGGACGTTAAGGAGCAGGCAACCCGGTCGCAAAGCGGCCTGGCCGAGTGGACTCCGCCCCCAACAACCCAAGGTGGAGTCCAGATAACCGGGTACCTGGGAATACCACAGTCACTGGGCCTGTCCGACGACGTGTGGACCTCACCGTTGGCCGACGACTACCGCACCGCCATCGACTCGGCCCAGACTGGCGCGGAGGAAGCGATTTCACAGATTGTCACCGACCTCACAGATGCGGAGAACGCCATCTACAATACCGGACAAGATCAGGTTCCCGCCGACTCCGAACAGGCCAGATGGCCCAACATCTGACCCCGTTCCCAACCCGCCCCGAAACCCCCGGAGACTAGAAGCGAAGCCATGGCCTACATCAAGATCGACACCGATGCCATGCAAACCGTAATCAACAACATCAACGACTACGCAAACGCCGCAGACGGCGCTCGCCGCGCAATACGTCGTAGCAGCGAGTACCACTACGATCCGGTGGAGTCGGTTGTCACCGACACCGAACCGCTCCCCGACCTGCTCAATCCCGCACCCGGGAACACCACTATATCGGCAAACGTCGCCAGACTGCGCGAAGTGGCATACCAGTTGCGATCCCGCCGTCAGGAAGCCATCGACATCAACGAGTCGGGTATCACCATGACCAACCCCGACGGCACCCTGTCCTACTACCTACCCGACCCACCCCCAGGCACCACCGACGAAGCCGCCTACTGGCGCAACATGGACACCGCCGCCAACGTCCACGCCTACAACACCGGCGCGGCAGAAGCGGCTAAGGCCGACGCCGCTGCACTTGACCAAGCTCTCGGCAGCTTGGACGGAACCGCCAAGGATGGCCGTACGGTCGAGCAGATCCTCAACGAGGCGGCCAAACACCGTGATATCCCCGCCTACGGGGCGTCCTTCACCGATCAGTACACCGCTGAAGAGTATCTGCAACTCGTCTATGCGCTGGACGGCCACTACCAGATTAGCTATGACGGAGATGATGGTGGCGAACAGTTCAGCAAGTCGGTGGAGACTCTTTCTCACATACTCGCCGCCGCCAGCCAGGATCAGGTCGGCGGAGCCGACCTCGCCGCAGGTTTCACCGACGCAGTGAACCCGGATATCAGCCAGCGGCAACTCGAATCTCCGATGACGGCGCTCAACGCACTGTTGTCGGTACCGGATACCGCATACGGCACAGGGTTCCTTGGCGCGCTCGCTGAAAATCTTGAGGATATCGATCCCACCTCGGTTCCCGCCTCCGGACCTCCGCCGTTCGCGAACGGCGAGTTCTATACCGCGGACCCGTTGGCCGGCGTGTTGACAGCGATGGGCTCTAACTCCGAGGCCGCCCTGAAATATCTCACGAGCGACGGCACTAACGACGCCGATATCGAGAAGCGCTGGGAGATGCTCAGGCAGCGCGACTGGGACTACCACGGTGGTGCCGGGCTGGACGGGCTGAGTGCGGCCACGGCCGCTGCCTCCGCTTATCGGGGTGCCGACGGCGACCCGAAGGCGCCGACCGATGCCGCCGAGCGCGCCACCTGGATGACCGCGCAGGCCATCCCCTTCTTCGTCGATCATGTCGAGGAAGCCGATTTCACCGCCACTATGAAGCAGAACCTCGCAGTGCTGCTCGGCAACAGCCCCGAAGAGCTCGCCGGCCTGGCCCGTGGCACATCACTGGAAATTAACCAGCGCTATGGCTTGTCTGGCCTGGTCACTGACGCGGAGTTCGAGACCTTGTTGTACCGCGTCAATGATGATGAGAATGCCGCCGGCACCCTGGCCGCCGCCATGGGTCAGTACCACCGCAACCAGATCGACACTGCGATGGCTGCGGCGGACGCATCAGAAGCCGAGGCGACCTTGACCAGTGAGTACACGTTCGCAGCCAAGACCATTGGCTACCTTGATGGCATTGCCGAGTTGCGTGCAGGTGACGACAGCGCCGCACAGGCTGATGCCAAGTCCAATATGGGAACCGCACTGAGCGTGTTCTCTACGGTACTGGGTACCGGGGTAAGCGCCGTAACGGGCGGAACCGGCATGGCGGTAGCTGGCCCACTGCTGTACAGCACCGGATCCACCATCGCCAAGCCCATCGTCGTTGATAAGCTGACCCGTGACTGGAACACGCCTGATACTATCGAGATCGCCGATATGAAGAGGGTGCTGACAGCTCAGGCCTACGTTGATGCTGCGAACTACGGATTGCTCAATGACACCACCATCGAGGCGGCCGCTACCGGTAACAACGGCGGGCCATTCTCCTTCTACACCGAGGTTGACGGGAAACCCACCATCACCGCCCCCGACCCCATGACACCAGAAGCCGCCCAGGAATACATGATCTGGTATGGGGACGTACACGACTCAACCATGAACTCCCTCGATACCACAATCGATACAGCCAGCAGCAACAGCGGCTACGAAGAGGGCAAGGCCGCCAAGGTGATCAAATGAACCCGCCCGTTTTTCCTTCCCCCACACATGTAGACCCCACAGCCCGCCGTCTGATCGCCGAGTTCGTGTGCGCATGCATGCCTGAGCGTGTTTGTGACTATGACGCTTCCGATGCTCGCATAAGCGCATCGCTATCCCCTCATCTACGCCCGAATCTATACCTTCCTCCGACTTGGGGCTGACGCCCAGCTCACTGCCATATCGAACCGCAAGGAGCCATCAAAAAATGCGACCCACAATTCGCGAGACTGCCCTGCGCCGGCGCCACCTGACCGCATCCTTGTTGGTGTTGTTGCTGGTTTGCGCTCCTTTGGTGGGTTGCTCACTGGGGGCTGACCAGAGCGGCCTGGACATCCCCGGGTTCAGCCCGAGCGCCACAAGCATCAGCGACCAGACCAATGCCCAGGCCGCTTTGGAGTATCTCAGCCCTGATGGTGAGATCAGCGATGGGCGGTGGGTGCCCGGGGAGATGACCACCGAGCGGTGGGAGGCGCTCACCGACCGCGACTGGGGCCCTGCCGGATTAGAGGAGCTCACGGCCGCCATGGCCACGGCGTCGACCATGCGCACCGACCAAGACGAGCAAACCGCCGCAAAGGCCACGTGGACGGTCGCCAGGTCAATCGAGTTCGCCGTCGACCAGGTACCCCCCAAGAACTACACCGAGACCATGAAGCAGAACCTCGCCGCTCTACTGGGCAACAGCCCAGACGAGATCGCCGCCCTAGCGGGTGGTGAGTCTCTGGAGAGTTCGGACCTGTATGGTCTGTCTGGCCTGGTCACCGACGAGCAGTTCGAGACCCTGCTGTACCGCGTCATCGACGATGAGCACGCCGCCGACACACTGGTCACCGTCATGCTCCAATACCACCACAACCAAATCGACGAGGAAATGCCCACGGCTGCGAACCCCGAGGCCACCCTGCTCGGGAAGTACAGGAACGCAGCCATGACCATGGGCTACCTCGACGGCATTACCGAACTACACACGAACAACAACAGCACCTCCGACACCATCAACGCCGCCGATATGAAGAGGGTGCTGACAGCTCAGGCCTATGTTGATGCCGCACAGTATAGCCTGCTCAGCGACGCCGCCATGGAGGCGGCCGCTACCGGTAACAACGGCGGGCCATTCTCCTTCTACACCGAGGTCGACGGGAAACCCACCATCACCGCCCCCGACCCCATGACACCAGAAGCCGCCCACGAATACATAAACTGGGAAGACCTGATCCACGACTCGGTCATGGACAGTCTTGACGTCAATATCGAAGCGGGTGATCACACAGGCCGCAAGCAGGGCCAGAGCGCAGAGGTCATTCAATGATTCGATCCGACATTCTCGTCCTGAGTGCGGCATTTTTGCAGCACGCCGTCACGTTGCGACGGGATATGCGTACACGGGCACACCTGGGCGTAGTAACCCTCGTAGCACTCCTGGCATTTGCCGCGCGCACGTTTCTTCGACCATACCTGAAACCGTATTCGGGGTTGGTGCGGGCAGTCGGCCACCACCACCGCATCGAACTGTGGGGAGGTCATCTACTATGCGATTCTTTACCCGCATAACCATCTCGCGCCGGCGTCACCTGACCGCATCCTTGTTGGTGTTGTTGCTGGTTTGCGCTCCTTTGGTGGGTTGCTCACTGGGGGCTGACCAGAGCGGCCTGGACATCCCCGGGTTCAGCCCGAGCGCCACAAGCATCAGCGACCAGACCAATGCCCAGGCCGCTTTGGACTACCTCACCCCCGACGGCGAGTTGACCGACGGCAGGTGGGAGCCAGGGAAGAAGACCACCGAGCGATGGGAGGAGCTCACCGACCGTGGCTGGGGCTCTACTGCCATGGAGGAGCTGACGGCGGCGATGGCCGCGTCGTCGACCATGCGTAGCAGCCAGGATGAGGAGACCGCCGCGGCGGCGACCTGGGTTACCGCCAGGTCGATCGAGTTCGCCGTCGACCAGGCACCCCTCAAGGATTACACCGATGCGATGAAGCAGAACCTCGCTGCACTACTGGGCAACTGCCCTGACGAGATTGCTGACATGGCGCGCGGCGGCTCGCTCGAAGGAGTTAACGTATATGGTCTGTCTGGCCTGGTTACCGACACACAGTTCGAGACTGTCTTGTACCGTGTTATTGATGATGAGAGCGCCGCCGACACGCTAGTCGCCGGCATGATCCAATACCACCACAACCAAATCGACGCGGAAATGCCCACTGCTGCCACCCCCGAAGCTACCCTGCTCGGGCAGTATCTGTTCGCCGCAAGGAGCATGGGCTATCTCGACGGCATTGCTGAGCTGCGCACGGGCAACAGTACTTCCGACACCATCAACGCCGCAGACATGAATACGGTACTGCAGGCTCAAGCTTACGTTGATGCCGCTAAGTACGGTCTGCTGAGCGAGGAGACGCTGGAGGCGGCCGCCACCGGTAACAACGGTGGCCCGTTCTCCTTCTACGACGAGGTTGACGGGCAACCCACCATCACCGCCCCCGACCCCATGACGCCAGAAGCCGCCCACGAATACATGAGTTGGGATGGACAGGTTCAAGATACCACCATGGATGATCTTGATGTCAGGATCACCAACGGCTACAACTTTGGCTATGACGAGGGCCATGCGGCGGAGGTTGTCAGATGACTGTGTTCTATGCTTATGTAGTGGGCGTGTCGGTCTCACAGCTCGCTGGCTTGTTGTTGTCTGGTGATATGCGAGTTTGGGTGTGCCTAGGTGTATTTGCTGGCGTAGGGTTTCTGATGCTTGTCGTGTGTGATTGGTTGTGTGTTCGTCCTGCGTGCCGTCGGCTTGACCGATTTGCGTCCGCTACTATTGTGAGTCGGTAAAGGAGATCATCGATTATGCGACCCCAAGTACGAATGTCTCGCCCTCGTCGGAGCAGGCCGGTTGTTGGCCTGCTGGCGCTGCTGCTGGCCTGCACTCCTCTGGTGGCGTGCTCGTCGGAGTCGGACGACAACCCCTTGGGTATTCCTACATATGATCCGGAGGCTGCGGCGTCTGCGGAGGCGGCAGAGTCCGCTGCCGCTGCTGAGGCGTCTGCGTCGGCTGCGGCTTCTGCGGAGGCGGCGGGTGTGGTGACGGCGGAGTCGCTGTCCACCGACCGCTACGAAGTCACCTCCATACCCGAGGGCCTGGATGAGCATCAGACCGAGGTGCTCAAGGCCTTCGTCAACTACGACCAGGTCACCTGGAACATCTGGTTCACCGGCACCGGCGTCGAAAACGCCGAACCCCTCATGACCACAGAGGAGTTTCAGGTACTAAAGGAAGGCTACGAACAGTTAGGGGACGAGCGTACGGACGGAGTAGTCCGCGTTTCGGTGAATCAGGTGTTTGCACTCGACGCACGTAAGGCTCAGGTATTGATCTGCGGTGACCACTCGGACCTCGTAGCGTACGACGCTGACGGTAACGACGTCAGTGACCCAGAAACACTCCAAGGCCGCTATGAGGTGCTTATAACCATGATCTACGATGATGGGGTCTGGAAAGAATCGGATGAAACAACGCTATCGACCAACGAATGCGTGGCGTGAACAATGAAACGCAAAAACCGAGTGGCGGTAACAGCCATAGTCGCCCTTTCTGTATTTGCCTCTGCTGTGATCGCGCCGAACGCATGGGCGCAAAGGCTTCGAGACACGCCCACTGGTTCTGGTTTGTCGTCTGGTTCGGTCGTGCAGGGTGGGGATGGTTCGGTGACGATGACGGTCACAGCGACGTCCACATCTGCTGCGGCGGATGGGTCGGCTGGTTCTGGCGGTGGCGCTTCGGCGTGGTCGCAGTCGGTGACCGCCACGGTACATCCGGTGTGCTGGTATGAGCCGGATCGGACGGGTGCGGAGGTCGCCGAGTGGATTGACTCCAGGCAGGCGGAGGAGGAGTATTCGGTGCACGGCAACTGGGGTGGTATCCGGTCGTATATCGAGTCTGAGTATCCCGATTACGACTCCTATGCGGACGATGAGGAGGGTTACTGGTATAGGCCGTGGTGCGATTGGGAGTACTACAACGGTGATGATGTGACTGAGTTCTTGCAGCTTTTCGGGCAGTTCACCTCGAATGGTCCTGTGTATGTTCCCGCAAGCGAGTCTGCTCCCGCCCCGGAGGTGGATGGTGAGACGTTGGCGCGGGCGGCGTGGGATGCGGTGACGATCCCTACG
>NZ_QMIN01000110.1:0-13321 GCF_003287795.1 Actinomyces sp. Z5 | reverse complement strand
TATAACCCGATGGTTGGGGATGTGGGGGCCACGATCGTGGGTATGGATACCTGGGTGTGGGCCACCGGCGACACACCGAAGGAGGTGCAGGTGACGGCTACGGCGGGGTCGACCACCGCGACGATCACGGCTACGGCCTCGAGACTGACGCTGCAGCCTAAGGATGGCACCGCCACGTGCACCGGCTTCGGCATCCCCTGGACTGAAGAGAACGACGCCAAGGGCACGGACTGCCTGATCGTGTTCAACCGGTCCAGTGCGCATTTCAAGGACTCTGTGACGCCGGTGGATGTGAAGGTGTCCTACGCGATCGAGTTCACGGCTTCTGATGGTGCTACCGGAACCATGGACACCCACACCACATCCACAACCACCACGATCCCGGTGGCGGAGATCCAGACGATTATCGTCCAGCCCACCGATGAACCATGAAACAGCGCACTGTAAGTTTTCGACTGGCGGCGGCCGTGTTGGTACTGCTGATGACGTGTGCGCCGCTGGAGGCCTGCTCGCTTGGTTCACGCGGGGACGCCTTCGATATCCCCGGCTTCGCCCCCGGTGCCGCAGGCCAGGACGACCAGGCTAATGCTCAGACTGCTTTGGACTACCTGAGCCCTGATGGCGAGTTGACCGACGGCAGGTGGGTGCCGGGGGAGCGGACTCGGGAGCGGTGGGAGACGCTTGCCGACAGCTGGGACTCCAGCACCCTGGAGGAACTGACGGCGGCTATGGCCGCGGTCTCGACGATGCGCGGCAGCCCGGATGAGGAGACCTCAGCCGCGGCGACGTGGGTTACCGCAAGGTCGATCGAGTTCGCCGTCGACCAGGTACCCCTCAAGGATTACACCGATGCGATGAAGCAGAACCTCGCTGCACTACTGGGCAACAGCCCCGGCGAGGTCGTCGCCCTAGCGGGTGGTGAGTCTCTGGAGAGTTCGGACCTGTATGGTCTGTCTGGCCTGGTTACCGACGCGCAGTTCGAGACCCTCCTGTACCGCGTCATCGATAACGAGAACGCCGCCGACACACTCGTCTCCGTCATGCTCCAATATCACCACAACCAAATCGACGCGGAAATGCCCACGGCCGCCGACCCCGAAACAACCCTGCTTGGGCTGTATCAGTCCGCCGCACAGACCATGGGCTATCTCGACGGCATTACCGAACTACGCGCAGGAGACGGTACCTCCGACACCATCAACGCCGCAGACATGAATACGGTACTGACAGCTCAGGCCTACGTTGATGCCGCACAGTACGGTCTGCTCAGCGAGGAGACGCTGGAGGCGGCCGCTACCGGTAACAACGGCGGCCCCTTCTCCTTCTACACCGAAGTCGACGGGCAACCCACCATCACCGCCCCCAACCCCATAACCCCAGAAACCGCCCATAGTTACATAAACTGGAGAACACTAGTCAACGATTCTGTCATGATAAGCATCGACAGCGACATCAATGTGGGCCACACCCTAGGATATGCGAACGGCCAGGCGGCAGAGGTTATCAAATGACTCTGCCTGCCTCTCGTCTCCTAGGTGTGCTGGCCTCGCAGCCCTCCGGCGCGTCTCGCGATGTTTTGGCCTGGGTCTTCTTGAGCCCCATCGTTTCCGCGGTATTTCCGGCGCTCACAACCGCTTCGCGCCGACACAGGGAATTACCCGGTACGCGATCCCAGGCCCGCGCGGTCCTCTCGCGCCGGCGCCACCTGACCGCATCCTTGTTGGTGTTGTTGCTGGTTTGCGCTCCTTTGGTGGGTTGCTCACTGGGGGCTGACCAGAGCGGCCTGGGCATCCCCGGGTTCAACCCGAGCGCCACAAGCAACAGCGACCAGACCAATGCCCAGGCTGCTTTGGACTACCTCACCCCCGACGGCGAGTTGACCGACGGCAGATGGGTGCCGGGGAAGGAGACCGCCGAGCGTTGGGCCCGGCCTCCCGGCACTCCCCCGCCGGTTCGCCGCCGCTACTGCCGGAAGGCTCTCGTGCACCACTTCCCCATGTGAGCACGAAGGTCGGCGAGCTAGGGTTGGGACTTGTAAGCCGCATCTTTGTTAATGGCCGTCAATTACGGGTTGGGAGTTCGTATGGTGCCCGCGTTCGAGCAGTTGCGCATAGGTCTGCTCCTCTTCCAGGACTTCGAGTTGCTGGACGCCTGCGGGCCGCTCGGGGTATTCGGCCGCTTTCCCGAACTGGACGTGCACCTGCTGGCCTCCCGTCCGGGCCCGGTTAGAAGTCGACAGGGTGTCCGTCTGGTTGCCGATGGCATCTTGGCCGACGCGCACCATTGCGATCTGCTGATGACTCCCGGAGGACAGGGGGTCAGAAGACTGGTCAGCGATTCCCGCTTCTTGTCCACACTGGCCGACTCGGCGTCGACGGTGGATTGCGTGACGTCGGTGTGTACCGGATCGGCACTGTTGGCGGCGGCGGGCATGCTCGAGGGGTACCGCGCGACCTCGAATCTTCGGGCATTCGAATGGGTCTCCGGTTTCGGCGTCGAGGTGAATTGGGTAAGGGGCGTCAGGTGGGTACACGATCGGGACCGTTGGACCAGTGGCGGCATTTCGGCGGGGATCGACATGAGTCTGGCGCTTATGGGCCACTACTTCGGGGAGACCCGTATGAACGCCGCAGCATCGGAGTTGGAGTATGAGATGCGTTCCGGCTTCTCCTGGGATTGATCAAACAGACGCCTCCGCCTGTCTGGGGATGCGGGCGTAGCACCGGGCTCGTTCACCAGGATCCGTAGGATCGGGCGCGGCCCCGCACCTCCTCCCCGAGAACCGGCGGGCAAGCACGGATGGGTAACCTCCATCCCACACGGACGGGCACAAACCCCACAGGAGGCACCATGGGACGTGGCAGCAACCTGCCCCGGGTGGGCGGGTTCAACCGGGCCGTCGTACTGGAGGCGATCCGCCACTCCGCCGACGGACTCACCCGGGCACAGCTCGGGCGGATCACCGGTCTGGCGCCGCAGACGGTCTCCAATGTGACCCGTGAGTTGCTCAACCAGCAGCTGATCCGCGAGACCGGCATCGTGCCCCCCGGCGGCAGGGGGCGACCCGGCGTCGCCCTCAGTCTCAACCCTTCCGGAGGACTCGCCGTCGGCGTTCACATCGACCCATCCGCCCTGGGCATCGCGGTAGTGGACCTGACCGGCGAGATCGTCGCCGAGAACTACGGCCCGCTGCCCTCGCCCCAGGATGCCACGGCGGCAATCGCGCATCTGCACCACGAGGTCGAACGCATGGTGCAAGAGGCCTCGGTTCCGCGCGGCAGGCTGCTGGGCATCGGCGTCGCCGCACCCGGACCGATAGACGACGACGCCGGCACCGTCAGTCCGCCCCTATTGCCGGGCTGGGGCACGGTACCGCTGCGCGACCTGCTGGCCCGACAGACGGGCCTGGACGTCGTCCTGGACAAGGACGTCACGGCGGTGGCCAAGGCGCACCTATGGACCGGCGAGTCGCCGGATCCGGCCGACTTTCTGGTGTTCTACCTCGGCGCCGGCGCCGCGATCTCCCCCGTGATCGCCGGGCAGGTGGTACGAGGGACAACCGGCAACGCGGGCGAAACCATGCACCTGCCCGGAGACCCGCTCTCAGCCTCGCCGCGCGGCCGCATCCTGGGCACCTCGCTGGGCGAGCGCGAGCTGGTGGCGCATGCGCGCGAGCTCGGCATGACGCTTCCGGGCGAGGTCGACTCGTGGAATCCCCATGAAATCGAGGAGGGCTTCACCGACCTGCTGGTCCGCGCCGGTCGGGGGGAGGCAACGGCGATCGAGGTGTTCGCCTCGGCGGGGCGTGTGCTGGGCGCTGCCGTACTGGCCGTGGCCGAACTGCTGGACATATCCGCAATCGTCATCACCGGCCCGCGCTGGGCCGCCATGCGGCCGCTGTGCGAACCCGAGTTGCAACACGCGATCGCCGATCACACGCTGCACGGGCAACCGCGTCCGCTGAACTTACACACCTCCTCGCTCGGCGAACGTGCCGGTACCGTGGGAGCGGCCTGTCTCGTGCTTGACCGCCTCTTCTCGCCGACTCCGGCAACGCTGCTCATCGGGAGTTGAGGGCCCGCGCTTGATCCCCAGGATGCGGTCGATGCCGAACAGGCGAGGTGGAGCCCGGGTCCGCCCACTGAGATCGGCCGCAACAGCAGCGCGCAAAACCATCACCGGCCTCGCATGGCGCATGCAGAAAACACCAAAAGCGGGCGATGGCCCCCAGGCACAGCGGCTACTCCCTGCGATGACTGTTTACGCGTTCCACCGACGGTTCGGCACTTCGCCCCAGCGCTTCGGCAGTTCTGGCGACGGTTCGGCACCCAGCAGTACGAACCGTCACCGCGGAGTACGAATCGTTGACCGGAAGGTACGAACCGTCGTCGTAAGTGCCGAAACGTCGTGCGCCCACTCCCGGCCACGGTCCACGCTCGACGCTCCGCCCACACACCCTTATATAACGACTAAGCAACGTCCTCCAGGACGGCTTGACAGTATTTTATCCATTTGATGGAGTATTTAGTGATGGCGTCACTGTAGATGCCCCGCGCAAAGGAGCCCACCCATGCCCCACTCAACCCCCGCACCCCTAACCCACCCGAACCCGAGCCGCAGGAGCTTCCTCATCGGCGCCTCACTCGCCTCGGCGGCGGCCGCACTCACTGCATGCTCGGGCTCCTCGAGCAAGCGTTCAAGCAGCACCCTCAAGATCGCCTACCAGAAGACTTCGGCCTTCACCCAGCTCGAGGACCTGTTGACCAAGGCCAAGGACGAGTTCGAGGCGGCTAACTCCGAGGTAACCATCGAGCTGGTGCCGATCGAGGCCGAACAGGACCAGTACTTCACCAAGCTGGCGCTGATGAACGGCTCGGACTCCACCGCCCCGGATGTCATGTACGAGGACTCCTTCCAGGTCCGCTCAGACGCCGCCGCCGGTTACCTCATGCCCATCGACGAGTACGTGGAGGCCTGGGAGGACTGGGATCAGTTCGTCGACTCCGCCAAGGAGGCCGGGCTCGGCGACGACGGCAAGCTGTATGGCGTCTCCATGGGCACCGACACCCGCGGCATCTACTTCAACAAGCAGATCTTCGCCCAAGCGGGACTGCCCGAGGACTGGCAGCCGACCACCTGGGATGAGATTCTCGACGCCGCCCGCACCATCAAGACGCAGGTCCCGGATGTCATCCCACTGAACATCTTCGTCGCCAAGGCCGGCGGCGAGATGACCTCCATGCAGGGCTTTGAGATGCTCCTATCCGGCACCGACTCCGAACTCCTGTACAACACCGACACTCAGAAGTGGGTCACTGGCTCACAGGGCTTCATCGACTCACTGGCCTTCATGGACACGGTCTACGCCGAAGAACTCGGCCCCAGCCTGGACGTTGCGCTCGACTCCGCCATCGGCAACCGCGTCTCCACCGAGCTGCTCCCCCAAGGCAAACTGGCCATGGCGATCGACGGCTCCTGGATGCCCGGCGGCTGGATCTCCGGCGACAACCCCTGGCCGGAGTGGGAGGAGACGATGGGCTTCGCGATGATGCCCACGCAGAACGGCCAGGGCGATGGGTTCACGTCCATGTCCGGCGGCTGGACGTTGGCCGTCGGCTCCAAGTGCGCGATCCCCGACGCCGCATTCCAATTCATCTCGATCGCCCTGAACTACGAGAACACCCTCAAATACGACACGGAGAACGCTCAGGTCGCCGTACGCATGGACGTAGCCGAGTCCGAGGACTACCTCTCCTACAACCCCAGTTTTGAGTTCTTCTCGAGCTTGGTTCCGTACACGCACTTCCGCCCCACCACCCCCGACTACTCGCAGATCTCCGGGAACATCCAGATCGCCTGCGAGTCCGTGGTCACCGACGACGCCACCCCCGAGGAGGCAGCGGCCACCTACGACTCCGGCCTGGTCTCCATCGTCGGCGAGGACGGCACCGAGGCGGCCTCCAAATGACCACGCCCGCCACATTCGGCTCGACGGCGGCGGGTAGAGGCGCAACGTCGGCCCGACGCCGTCACTCCGGCAGGACCCTCCGCCGCACCGCCCCACTGATTCCGGCCGTCGTCCTGCTCGCCCTGTTCCTGCTCGGCCCGATCATCTACTCCCTGTACGGGTCACTGACCGACCGGGCCATGAGCGGTTACAAGGCGGCCGCGCCACAGTTCGTGGGCCTGGGCAATTACGTGACTCTCTTCTCCGACCCGGCCTTCCTGAAATCGATTCTCCTGACGGCGGTCTTCGTCTTCGCCTCGGCTATCGTCGGGCAGAACGTACTGGGCATGGTGCTGGCGGTCCTCATGCGCCACTGCGCGCGGCCACTGGCCTCCCTGGTGGGCGGGATCGTCGTGGTGGCCTGGGCGCTGCCGGAGATCGTCGCGGCCTTCGCCTGCTACGCCTTCTTCGCCTCGGAGGGCACCCTCAATTCGATGCTCTCCTTCATCGGCCTGGAAGGCCCGAAATGGCTGCTCGTCTTCCCCATGCTGTCTGTCATACTCGCCAATGTCTGGCGCGGCACCGCATTTTCGATGATGCAGTACAACGCCGCGCTCGCCGAGGTACCTCCGGAGGTCAAGGAGTCCGCCGCCATCGACGGGGCCTCCACCGCGCAGACTTTCTTCCGCATCACGCTGCCGATCATTCGCCGTTCCATCGCCACCAACCTCATGCTCACCACCCTGCAGACGCTGGGCGTGTTCACCCTCATCTGGGTGATGACCGGCGGTGGCCCGGGCACGAGCTCCTCCACCCTGCCGGTGCTCGCCTACCAGGAGGCGTTCAAATTCTCCCAGGTCGGCTACGGCACGGCGATCGCCACCGTCACGCTGCTGGTGGGGGCGCTCTTCTCCGTCGTCTACATGAAACTGCTCAAACCGGAGGTGGACTGACATGCCTGACATGCAGCAGTCACCCACAGCATCGCTCAGACTCTCCTCGCCGCGCGGGCACGGGCTCAAGATCGTTGCCTCGGTGATTATGGCGCTGATCGGGGTCTGCTTCCTGATCCCACTCGCATGGATCATCCTGTCCGCCTTCGACCCCGCGGCCACCGTGTCCATCTCCGTCCCCGAGACCTGGACCCTGTCCAACTTCACCGAGATCGCCAACGTCGACGAGACTCTGCGTCCGCTCTGGAACTCCCTGCTGATCTCCTTCGGTACCGCGGCGATCACCGTGGTGGTGGCCACGCTCGCGGCCTACCCGCTGTCACGCTTCCAGATGCGCTTCAACAAGGGCTTCATGTACACGATCCTGTTCGGCACCTGCCTGCCGATCACGGCCATGATGGTGCCCGTCTACTCCCTGTTCGTCAGCTTCCAGTTGCTCGACTCGGTTGCAGGCACCATCGCGTTCATGGCGGCCACCTCCCTGCCGATGGCCATCTGGATGATGAAGAACTTCATGGACTCCGTACCGATCTCCCTGGAGGAGGCCTCCTGGGTGGACGGCGCCTCCGCTATGACCGCCCTGTGGCGGATCGTGGTTCCACTGATGAAGCCCGGCATCGCCGTGGTGTTCATCTTCGTGTTCACCGGCGCCTGGGGCAACTTCTTCGTGCCCTTCGTGCTGCTGTTCTCCCCCGAGCACCAGCCCGCCGCGGTAGCCATCTACAACTTCTTCGGCACGCATGGATCGATCGCCTACGGCAAGCTGGCTGCCTTCTCCATCTTCTACTCCACCCCCGTGCTGCTGCTCTACCTGATCGTGCAGCGCCGCGTCGGCGGAGGCTTCGCCATGGCCGGCGCCGTCAAGGGCTGATCCGACGCCAACACCTCACCGCAGACGAGACCAGGAACAACCACCACATGCATTCCAATCCCCTCCTGACCGAGCAGCGCGCCGAACGCCTGCTGCGCGACCACGTCCGTCCGGCGATCTACCGCGATCGCCTGCCCCTGGAGCTGTCGGCCTGGCAGGCACCGGGCGAGCCGGTCCACTTCACCCGGGCCGTCACCGAGGACTACTCCCCCATCGCCGTCGGCACCCCCTGGGGACCGCCGTGGGGCACCACCTGGTTCCACGCGATTGGGAACGTGCCCGCGGCATGGCGCCATACCGACGGCACGCACGTGGAGCTGAGCATCGACCTGGGTTTCACCGCCGCACAGCCCGGATTCCAGGCCGAGGGCCTGCTGCTGCGCCCGGACGGCTCGGCGGTCAAGGCGCTCTCCCCGCGCAACCACACGGTCCCCTGGGACGGCGAGCCGGATGCTATCGACGTCTACGTGGAGGCCGCCTCCAACCCGGATGTGGCCGGGGGCTTCGGCTTCTCCCCCACGCCCTACGGCTATCGGGAGACCGCGGGCAGCGACCCGCTGTACCGCCTGGGCCGCGCCGATGTGGCCCTGCGCGACGACGTCGTGTGGGAACTGGTTCAGGATCTGACCGTCCTGCTGGAGCTGGCGGCCGCCCTGCCGGAGGACTCCACCCGCCGCGCCCGCATCGATACGGCGCTGGAGCGTGCCGCCGACCTCGTTGATCCCGCCGACGTGGCCGGCACCGCGCCGACGGCCCGGGACGCGCTGGCCGGCGTGCTCGCCTGCCGGGCCAATGCGAGCGCGCACCACGTGCTCGCCGTCGGGCATGCGCATATCGACTCCGCCTGGCTGTGGCCGGTGCGCGAGACGGTACGCAAGTGCGTGCGCACCTTCTCCAGTGCATTAGCGCTGATGGATCAGGATCCGGGCTTCGTCTTCGCCTGTTCCTCCGCCCAGCAGTACCAGTGGGTCAAACAGGCTCAGCCGGAGCTGTTTGAGCGCATCCGGCAGCGGGTGGCCGAGGGGCGCTTCGTGCCCGTGGGCGGCATGTGGTTGGAGTCGGACACGAATATGCCCGGGTCGGAGGCATTGGCCCGCCAGTTCATTGAGGGGAAGCGCTTCTTCTTGGAGGAGTTCGGGGTGGAGACGCGGGACGTGTGGCTGCCGGACTCCTTCGGTTACAGCGGCTCACTGCCTCAGATCGCCCGGGCGGCCGGCTCCCCCTGGTTCCTGTCCCAGAAGCTGTCTTGGAACGACACCGATCGCATGCCGCACCACACCTTCTACTGGGAGGGTATCGACGGCTCCCGCGTACTGACTCACTTCCCCCCGGTGGACGCCTACAACGCCCGGCTGTCAGTCACCGAGCTGCACCACGCCGAGGCGAACTTCGCGGAGAAGGGCATCTGCACCACCTCGATCGTGCCCTTCGGCTACGGCGACGGCGGTGGCGGCCCCACCCGGGAGATGCTGGCGGCCGCGCACCGCTTCCAGGATCTTGAGGGTGTGCCAACGGTGGAGCTGGGCAGCCCGAATACCTTCTTCGAACGCGCCCAGGGCGAAGCCGAGGCCCTGTCCGCCGAAGGGGGCGGCGGTGCCCGGCTGCCGGTGTGGAACGGGGAGATGTACCTGGAGTTCCACCGCGGCACCTACACCTCTCAGCTGCGCACCAAGCAGGGCAACCGCCGCAGTGAGCACCTGTTGCGGGAGGCCGAGTTGTGGGCGGCGACGGCGGCCGTCTACGCGGGCGCTCCCTACCCGTACGAGGCTTTGAAGGAGTCGTGGCGCACGGTGCTGCGCAACCAGTTCCACGACATTCTCCCGGGCACCTCCATCGGTTGGGTGTACCAACGCACCGAGGCCGAGTACGCCGAGGTCGCGCGCACACTCGAAGGGGTGATCGGCGACGCCGCTGCGGCCCTCGTGGGGAGCGGGGACACTCCGCTGCTGCTCAACGCCGCCCCGGCGGCGCGCGACGGCGTGCCCGCGCTGGGCGCTGGCGAACCGGCGCCCGCCTTCGGCGAAGTCTCGGTGGAGCAGTCCGCGGGCGGATGGGTCATTGACAACGGGCTGCTCCGCCTGGTGCTCGACACCGCCGGGACCCTTACCTCGGTCGTGGACCTGGAGGCCGGCCGGGAGCTGCTCCCGCCGGGCGCCCGGGCGGGCTTGTTGCAGCTGCACCGCGATACCCCGCGCCAGTGGGATGCCTGGGACATTGACGCCGAGTACCGGCACACGGTCCAAGACGTGCTCGATGTACGGGATCTGGAGGTCACGCGGGACGCGGACGGCGTGTGCGTGCGCCTTACCCGCGCGCTCGGGCGGGCCTCCACACTGGTGGAGTGCATCCGCCTGCGCCCGGGCTCCAAGCAGGTGGTCTTCGACTTCGACGTCGACTGGCATGAGCGGCAGCGGCTGCTCAAGCTGGCCTTCCCCCTGGATCTGGTGGCGGAGGCCTCCACCGCCGAAATGCAGTTCGGGCACGTGGCCCGCCCGACGCATCAGAACACCTCCTGGGATGCCGCCCGCTACGAGATCTGCGCTCACCGCTGGATTCACGTGGGCGAGCCCGACTACGGGGTGGCAGTGCTGAACGACTCCACCTACGGCCACGACGTCACCCGGGACCTGGACGCCTTAGGTCACCCGATGACGACGGTACGACTGTCCCTGCTGCGCGCGCCGCTGTTCCCTGATCCGGAGGCCGACCAGGGGCAACACTCGCTCAGGGTCGCGCTGCGCCCGGGGGCCACGATCGACGACGCCGTGCGGGAGGGGTATGCCTTCAACCTGCCTGCGCGCATGGTCACCGGCGCCCACGAGGTGGCCCCGATCGTGTCCGTCGACGGCACGGGCGTGGTCGTAGAGACGGTCAAACTCGCCGAGGATCGCAGCGGTGACGTCGTCGTCCGCCTGTACGAGTCACTGGGGGCCCGCACCCGCGGCGCAGTCACCACCGGCTTCGCCGCCGCCTCGGTAGTCACCACCGATTTGTTGGAGCGCCCGAGCGACGCCGTCGAGTTGCGCACCGTTCCCGCCGAGAGCGCCAACGGCGCGCAGGCGGGCGCCCTGACCAGCGGCTTCGAGCTGCGCCCCTTCCAGATCCTCACGCTGAGGATCGCCCGGGTGTGATCGGTGGGCGCCGCCGACTACGGCACCCGCGCAGTGCAGGAACCCGAGCAGCATGCCGCACCCCGAACCTCGAGGCGAGTCGGCTCAGTACTTCTCAATCGCGATGTCACCGGGGTCACCGCCCGCACCATCATGGCCGTAGATCAAGGACTGCCCGTCGCTGATACCGGTGTTGAGGCCTCGATTCGCGTTCATGAATACGCCTTCCGGGTCGTGCTCGGGCGCGACGTCATCGGCCCAGTTGTGGACCTCAATACTCTGCCGGCGGGTCGGCGGGTTGTCGAGGTTGAAGCTGACTGCGCCGTCGGCGCCGGTGGAGTACCACGAATACGGTTCCCCGAACTCATCCTGGAGGTACTCGGAGTTGAAGGCGTCAAGGTCGGCGAACAAGCCTTGGTTGACCGCCTCCGCATACGCTTGGGATTCCAGCGTGCTCCGAGTGATGGTGATCGGGTTGCCGAACTCCGCGTCCGCCCCTGCAATATCCGTCATGCGCTCAACGCCGATGGCATTCAGGTATCCGTACGCATTGCCCATATTCTGGCCCATGCCCCCCACGTCGCCGGCGTCGGCCATGCCGGAGTAATCGGCCATAGCAGCATCGACGAACGCCTTGGAGATGGTTGCGGCAGCATCCTGATTGTCAATTAGCCGGTAGATCAGCGTGGTGTACACGCTGTTGGCATCACCGCTGTTCTTGCTGTCATCGTCCCTGTACAGGCCCAATCCCTTGGTGGTGCCGCCACCGGCCACCCCGCTGCCCTCGTCGGCGGTGCTGGCCACCACCACGGCCAGGTTCTCCTTCATGGCCTCCGTGTAGTCCTCGAAGGGCACCTGGTCGACGGCGAACTCGATCGACCTGGCGACCGTCCAGGTTGCCGCGGCAGAGGTCTCCTCATCCTGGCCGCCGCGCATGGTTGACACGGCCGCCATGGCAGCCGTGAGCTCCTCCAGGGCGTCGGAGTCCCAGCTGCGGTCGGCGAGCTCCTCCCACCGCTCCTGGGTCCGCTCCCCCGGCACCCACCAACCGCCACTCATCTCACCATCGGGGTTGAGGTACTCGAACGCAGCTCGGGCGTTTGCCTGGTCGGTGGCGGCATTAGGCTCAAAGCCGGGAATGTCCAGGCCGCGCTCGCCCGAATCCGCCGTACACGCCACCATTGGCATGCAGGCCAGCAGTAGTGCCAGCAGGAGCGTTTTAGTCCTTCTTGATCGCGATCTCACCGGGCTCACCCCCTATGCCGTCCCCTCCACGGATCAGGCAGACCCCTCTGCGGACCCCGGCGTTCACGCCACTGTCCGCACGCATGACCGCGTATTCAGGATCGTGTTCGGCACGGATCGCGTTGGCCCAGTCATGGACACCGTCCCTCTGTTCGCTGGTCGGCGGGTTGTCGAGGTTGAAGGCGGTGGTGCCGTCCGCGTTGGTGGTGTACCAGGAGTAGGGCTCACCACTGCCTGCATGCTGTAGGTATTCGGGATTGAAGGCCTCCGGGTCGGTGAACAGCCCCTGGTTAACCGCATCGGCATAGGCCATGGCCTCCAGCGCAGAACGCGTTGTGCCGATCGGGTTGTCGAACTCCGCGTTGGCACCCATGACATCCACCATGCGCTCACCGCCGATTACAGTCAGGTATCCGTATACGCTCGCCACAATCTGATACTTCATTTCAAGCGTCGTCACGTCGCCGACGTCCGGATAACGTTCCATGGCGGCATCAAACAACGCCGAACGGATGTTCGCAGCGGCGGTTTTGTTGTCAATAACTCGATAGACCATCGTTGTATACAGGCTGTTGGCGTCGTCCAGGTCCTTGCCCTTCTCACCCTGATACAGGCCCAATCCCTTAGGGGAACCGCCCGTAGCGACTTTCACTCCTTCGTCCGCGGTGTTGACCACCACCACCGCCAGGTTCTCCTTCACAGCGTCGGTGTAATACCTGGACGGCACCTGGTCGACGGCGAACTCGATCGACCTTGCGGTGACCCAGGTCGCCGCGGCTGAGGTCTCTTCATCCGGGCTGCTACGCATCGTCGAGACCGCGGCCATAGCCGCCGTCAGTTCCTCCAGGGTGCTGGAGTCCCAGCTGTCGGCAAGCGTCTCCCACCGCTGCAGGGTCTGTTCCCCCGGCACCCACCTGCCGTCGGTCAACTCGCCATCAGGGCTCAGGTAGTCCAAAGCAGCCTGAGCATTCGCCCGGTCATCGCTACCCGTGGTATTGGGACTGAAGCCGGGGATATCCAGGCCTGCCTGGTCCGTCCCCAGCGAGCACGCCACCGGCATGGAGCCGACGAGCAGCAGTGACAGCAGGGCCGCTATCGGCCGGAGGCTACAGGGATGGTTTCTCATGGTTGTTTGGTTGGTCTGGTGTTGAGGGTTTGGATTTCGGCTACGGGGATGGTGGTGGTTGTTGTGGTG
>NZ_QMIN01000109.1:127527-145728 GCF_003287795.1 Actinomyces sp. Z5 | reverse complement strand
GTAGGACACTGCCGGCACGCTCACGAACCCACACCCACAACCCGCACCCACCCCCCGGGGCCCTGGCCGGGGGGGCACACACCACACGCACACAACACGACACGACCCCACCAGACACCACCGGATGAGCTGGCGCTCATAGAAGCGCGCACCACATTTTCACGGGATCGCCATTGGAGCCGCCCACAGGTAGGGTTGGATCTCACGGCACGAAGCGCTAAGAGCGCCGGCCGACGAACGAGAAAGAAGGACCATGGCGTACGACAGGCGTGAGGACCGTTCCGGCTCCGGGAACCGCCGCGGTAGGGGTGGAGACCGGCACGGTTTCCGCCGTCGGGATGATGATCAACCGCGCGCACGCTCCGATCAGGGGCGTCGGCACGGGGCCGAGCGCCGGGGATCCGGTACGCAAGATGGTGATAGCCGCTATCGCGGCAACGGGCGTGGCCACAGGCATGACGATGGTCGCGGGCGCGGATATGGCGGCGGCGCACGTCGGCGTGAAGGCGGCTCCCGTCCGCCGCAGCGTTCGCGTGTACCCGAGCCTCCGGTGCCGTCCGAGGTACTCCCACAGAATCTTGAGGCTTCGGCCCGGCGCGAGCTGCGCTCATTGGGACGCGCAAACGCGGAGAACGTGGCTCGCCATCTGGTGATGGTGCAGCGCCTGCTGGACTCCGATCCCGAACTCGCATACCAGCACGCACGCTACGCGGCATCGCATGCCGGACGCGTGGCGGTGGTGAGGGAGTCAGCGGGTATCGCCGCCTACCTCTCCGGCCACTACAACGAGGCGCTGCGTGAGATCCGTGCCGCCAGGCGGCTTTCCGGTCTGGACCTGCACCGTGCCATCGAGGCCGACTGTGAACGCGCGCTGGGTCGCTACAACCAGGCACTAAAGGTCGCGCAAGAGGCCGACCCCAGGCAACTCGACGATCTCGAGGAGGCTGAACTCGCCATGGTGGTCTCCGGGGTACGCCATGACATGGGGCAGAGCGAGCTCGGGCTGGTTGTCATCGAAGAGGCGATCATGATGTTCCGCGGTGACCGCGAAACCCTGCGCCGCCTCCACTCCGTGCGCGCCGATCGGCTCGAGGAACTCGGCCGCGGCGACGAAGCGGCCAAGATCCGCAAGCGCATCGGCATTGGAGAAGAGCGCGAGCCAGCCGAAGAGGTCGAGGTCTACGACATCGAGGACGACTACGAAGAGGAGCAGCATGCCGCGACCACGGCCGACGCTCCGCAAGCAAGCGAGGAGCCGTCCGCCGCCCCGGAGCCGTCGGAAACCGCCGAGGTCGCCGAGTCTCGCGAGGCTTCAGACGCCGTCGGCGCCTCCGCCGGCGCTGACGACAGCACGGCACGCACGGATCCCGAGGCAGCCGAACCCGAGGCCGACGGCGCGACTACAGTCGCAGGACCGGCGGAGGACTGAAATGGCCGACGCGAAGAGCACTCTCCACGGGGACGCCTCCCAGTTCCTGCTCGGTAGCAGCCAGCCGCTGGCTACCGTCTACGACGTCGCCCTGCTCGACCTGGATGGTGTCTGCTTCGCCGGAGACGCCCGCGTACCTCACGCGGCCGAGGGTGCCAACGGCGCGCGCAACTACGGGATGCAACTGGTGTTCGTCACCAACAACGCCTCCCGTGCCCCACAGGCCGTGGTTGACAAGCTCGCGCGCAATGACATTACTGCCTTCACCGGCGAGGTCTTCTCCGCCGCCATGGATGCGGCTGCGCTGCTCCACGAGCACCTGCCCGACGGCGCCCCGGTCTTCGTCATCGGCGGCGAGGGATTGCGTCAGGCGCTGACCGACGAGGGCTTTACGGTCGTCGCCTCCGCGGACGACCAGCCCGCTGCCGTCGTACAGGGGTGGGACCCCGCGGTCGATTGGGCCATGATGTCCGAAGGCCTGTACGCCATAACCAACGGCGCCATACACGTCGCCACCAATCTGGACGCCACCCTGCCGACCGAGCGCGGCTTCGCCCTCGGCAATGGCAGCCTGGTTGCGGCGGTGGCCAATGCATCCGGGCACCAACCGCTCGCCGGCGGCAAGCCCTTCCCCGGCATCTACCAACGCGCACTGCGCCGTGCGGGAGGCACCCGGCCGCTCGCCGTCGGGGACCGGCTCAACACCGATCATGTCGGCGCCCGGGCGGCGGACATCCCCGGTTTGCATGTGCTCACGGGCGTCAGCACGGCCCGCGACGTGCTGCTGGCTTCCCCCGAGGAGCGGCCGACCTTCTTGCATACCGACCTGCGCGGCCTGCTGCAGCCCCACCCTGATCCCCTCCAGGTCAGTGTCGACGGCGAGACCTGGTGGCAGGTCGGTGACGAGCGATGGCATGTGAACGAGACGGGCATAGAAGGCCAGGCCGCAGGATTCCTTGACGCGGCGTCCGCCACCGTAACCCTCAACGCATACCGTGCGCTCGCCTGCGCGCTCTGGGAACACGCCGACGCCAACGCCGGCCGCACGGATGATGTGAACGTGCCCGAGCTCAGCGTCACCGCCTAAAGCACTGAGCCACAAACCACCTCTTAGGAACAGTCCGATGACTACCACTCCCAAACCGGCCCCGCGCCCCGGCCCCATACACGGTCGGGGACCCGCGCCGGAACTGGACTTGTCGGCTCGACTTGAGGCGGCTGCCGCCCTACCGCTGGCGGAACGTGCCGCCGAGCTCGCCGCCATCAATGAGGCACTCGCCTCCCAACTGCACCAGACCGAGAACTAACCCCAGAACCGACACCCAACCACATGGCACGACTGATCCGCATCGATTCCGAGCTGGTTCGGCGAGGGCTCGCCCGCTCACGCACCCACGCCGCCCGGCTCATCGACGACGGTCACGTCACTCTGGATGGCGTGGTGGTGACCAAACCTGCGCGACAGGTCAACCCCGCACAGGCGATCGAGATCATCGCCCCGGACACAGACGATTACGTCTCCCGGGGCGCCCACAAGTTGGCGGGGGCACTCGACGCGCTCACCGAGCGGGGTCTGGCACCGCGCATCAGGGGACGGCGCTGTCTGGATGCCGGCGCCTCCACCGGCGGCTTCACCGAGGTGCTGCTGCGACGCGGCGCCGCACATGTCGTCGCCGTCGACGTCGGCTACGGACAACTCGCCTGGTCATTGCGGAACGACCCGCGTGTGAGTGTGCTTGAGCGCACAAATGTACGCACGCTGCGGCCCGAGGTGGTCGCCCCGGCTCCCGAACTCGTCGTCGGCGACCTCTCCTTCATCTCTCTGACCACCGTGCTGCCGGCGCTGGTTGCCGCGGCCGCTCCGGACGCGGATCTCCTGCTCATGGTCAAACCCCAGTTCGAGGTCGGCAAACAGCGCCTCGGCCACGGGGGAGTGGTTCGCGACCCCGCCCTGCATGTCGAATCCGTGCTGAGCGTATGCGAATGCGCCCACACTCTCGGCCTGGGCATTGATGCGGTCACCGCTTCGCCGCTGCCCGGGCCCGCCGGAAATGTCGAGTATTTTGTGAACATGCATGCCGGACAGGCCGGCTCACCGACGGACCTGCACGGTCCGGCGCTGCGAGACGAGGCGCGCCGCGCCGTGGAGGCAGGGCCAGCCGGACACACGCAGCGTCGACGCCGCACGGAAGGAGGCGGAATATGACCACCGGAATCATCCCCGAGACCGCTCCTCAAGCCACGACTGAAACTCCAACCGAACCAAGTCAGGCCGCCTACACCGAGGCCGCGACTTCACCGGTGGGAGCCGCGGCACCGCCGGCCGTGGCGGCAATCAGCCCGACGCCGCAGTCTCAGCCGCGGCTGCGGCGCGTCATGGTCCTCCAGCGCGACCTGAACGACAAACCGGTCCCGCCGCACCGCAAGGCGGCCCCCACCGCCACGGCCGTCGCCCGGGCGGAGGCAGCACTGCGCTCCCATGGCGTCGAGCCCGTCGAGCCCGGATTCGAGGGCGACGTGGACCTGGTCCTGGTGATGGGCGGTGACGGAACCATCCTGCGTGCCAGCGAGGTCGCCCGCGACCGCGACGTGCCCCTACTGGGCATCAATACCGGCCACGTCGGCTTCCTCGCCGAGGCCGATCCGGACGCCGTGGAGCAGGTCGTCGCCGACCTGGTGGCCGGCCGGTACGTGGTCGACACCCGCATGACCATTGACGTGGAGGTACAGGCCCCCGATGGCTCGGTCACCCGCGACTGGGCGCTGAACGAGGCGGCCCTGGAGAAGCGGGATCGGGCCCGCATGGTCGAGGTCGCGGTCGGCGTGGACGGGCAGGCCGTGTCCTCCTTCGGTTGCGACGGGCTGGTCATGGCCACCCCCACCGGCTCCACCGCCTACGCCTACTCCGGTGGCGGCCCCGTCATCTGGCCCGAGGTGGAGGCGTTGCTACTGGTACCCCTGTCCGCACACGCCCTATTCACCCGCCCCCTGGTGGTGGGGCCCGACTCCCGCCTGGAGGTCGTCATCTACCACGCCGGCTTCGGCGGGGCCGAGGTGTGGTGCGACGGGCGCCGTTGCCTGGACGCCCCCACCGGTTCGCGCATCTGCGTCACCCGCGCGCAGCGCCCGGTGCGACTCGCCCGGCTGAACACAGCCCCCTTCGCCACGCGCCTGGTGCGCAAGTTCGACCTGCCCGTGGAGGGCTGGCGCAGCGCCGACGCGTCCGCCGCACTGCCCGGCCGGGACGGCGACGCGCGGTGATCGAGTCTCTACACATCGAGAACCTCGGGGTGATTGAGCAGGCCGATCTGCTGCTCAGTCCCGGGCTGACCGCCCTGACCGGGGAGACGGGCGCCGGCAAGACCATGGTGCTCACCTCCCTCGGGCTGCTACTGGGACAGCGTGCCGAGGCGACCAGCGTGCGTACCGGCGCCGATCGAGCCCTGGTAGAGGGCGCCTTCGTATTGTCCCCCGCTTCCCGTGCCGCATCCCGCGCGGTCGAAGCCGGAGCCGAGCTCGACGACGACCTGCTGCTGGCCTCGCGCACCGTACCGGCCTCGGGCCGCTCCCGCGCCCACCTGGGAGGCCGCGCCGTACCCTCAGCGGTCCTGGCCGACGTCGGCGCCCGACTCGTATCCGTACACGGGCAGGCCGATCAGTTGCGTCTGCGCTCCGCCTCCGCCCAGCGGGCCGCCCTCGACGGCCTGGGCGGACCGGACCACGCCGCCCTGTGCCGTCGCTACGCCGAGGCCTATCGGGCCAGAACCGACGCCTCCACCGCCTTGGAGCAGTGGCGGGCCGGGGCCGAAGCGCGCCGGGTCGAGGCCACCGACCTGCGGCGTTGGCTCGAGCAACTGGAGGAGCTCGCCGCCCAACCGGGGGAGGACGTTGCCCTGACCGCCGAGGCCGAGCGGCTGGACCATGCCGAGGACCTGCGCCGCGCCGCCACCGCCGCTCGCATCGCGCTTGCCGGCGAGGAGGACGGGGCCGCGGCCGACGTCCCGGACGTGGCGGCCCTGATTGCCTCCGCCGACCGTGCTCTGGCGCATGTAGCCGGCGTGGACCCCGCCCTGACCGCCCTGGCCGAGCGCCTGCACCAGCTCGGTATCGACGCGGCGGACCTGTCCGGCGAGCTGGCCGAATACTTGGCCAGACTGGACGCCGACCCCGCCCGCCTCGCCTGGGTGCAGGACCGCCGCGCCGAACTCGCCCGGGCCTGCCGGGAGATCGGGGGCCCTACCGTCGAACTCGACGACGTCGACGCCCTGCTTGCCTGGGGCCAGTCCGCCGCCGCTCGCCTGGATGAGCTCGAAGGTCCCCACGGCACCGCCGAGACTCTGACCGCGCAGCTTGCTGCGGCGGAAGCAGCCCTGGTGAGCCTCGCCGACGAGCTGACGACCGCCCGCCGGGACCTGGCCGAGCGGATGCAGGAGGCGGTCAACGCCGAGCTGGCCGGCTTGGAGATGAAAGGCGCTCGCTTCGTCGTCGACCTGCAGCCGCGCGACGCCCCCGGCCCCACCGGCGCCGAGAACGTCGCCCTGCTGCTGATTTCTCATCCCGGAGCGCCTGCACTGCCCCTGGGCAAGGGGGCCTCCGGGGGTGAACTGTCACGTATCATGCTGGCCTTGGAGGTCGTCCTGGCCGATGCCGCCCCCGGCGGTGCGCCACTCGATGCTGCGGACGGGGCGCCAATACACCACCAGCGCACCTTCGTCTTCGACGAGATCGATGCCGGTGTCGGCGGTCGCGCCGCTCGCGAGATCGGACGGCGCCTGGCGCGACTCGCCCGCCGCTACCAGGTGGTAGTGGTCACGCACCTCGCCCAGGTTGCCGCCTGGGCGGACACCCAGCTGGTCGTGCGCAAGGAGACCGCGCCCGCCAATGCGGGCAACACGGCTGTTTCGCAGCACACCGGGGAAGACCAACCGACCGTGCGCACCCGCGTCGAAGCCGTAACCGGCTCGGCTCGGGTACGCGAGCTCGCTCGCATGCTCTCCGGCCACGAGGACTCCGAGGCGGCCCTCCGGCATGCCGCTGAGTTGATCGCCGAGGCCCACGTGGCACAATCCCAGTCGTGAGGTTTCCGTTTCCGTTCCGCAA
The DNA here is from genome assembly GCF_003287795.1 of Actinomyces sp. Z5. Classification (NCBI taxonomy): domain Bacteria; kingdom Bacillati; phylum Actinomycetota; class Actinomycetes; order Actinomycetales; family Actinomycetaceae; genus Actinomyces; species Actinomyces sp. Z5. Next base: position 139,199 of record NZ_QMIN01000109.1, on the reverse strand, counting down.
GCAGGCCCCGCCGGCATCTGACCGTCCCAGCGGCATGGTGCGGGTGGACGCGCGCACCAAGAAACTCACCAAACGCCTCCAAACCGGGGACATCGCCGTTATAGACCATGTGGATCTGGACCGGGTGGCGGCGGAGGCACTGGTTGAGTGCAAGCCGATGGCGGTGCTGAATGCGGCCCCCTCCGTCTCCGGCCGCTACCCGAACCTGGGGCCCGGCATCCTGATCGACGCCGGGATTCCACTCGTCGACGACCTCGGCCCCGACGTTATGCGGCTGCACGACGGGCAGCGCGTGACCATCGACCTCGACCCCGAGTCCGAGCACGCCGGGGCCGTGCACGTGCAGGGCCGGGGCACTCACCGCCACCACCGGCTCGATCAGGCGGACGCCGGCGAAACCGAGCCCGATGCGCGTGCCGACTCCACCATCCTCGCCGAGGGCACTATCCAGACCCGCGAGAGCATTGACGCACTCATGGAGTCCGCCAAAGAGGGACTGTCGGTTCAATTGGAGGCCTTCGCCGCCAACACCATGGAGTACATGCGCGGTGAACGCGACCTGCTCCTAAACGGCGTCGGCATGCCGGACATTCGCACTTCCATGTCCGGCAGACACGTGCTGGTCGTGGTGCGCGGCTACTCCTACAAGGAGGACCTCCAGGCCCTCAAGCCCTACATCCGCGACTACAAGCCCGTCATCATCGGCGTCGACGGCGGCGCGGACGCGGTCCTGGAGGCCGGACTCAAGCCGGATATGATCGTCGGGGACATGGACTCGGTGTCCGACAAGGCGCTGACCTCCGGCGCCGAGATCATCGTCCACGCCTACCGCGATGGGCGCGCCCCCGGCCTCAAACGGGTCGAGGACCTCGGCGTGGAACACACTGTTTTCGCCGCCACCGGCACCAGCGAGGACATCGCCATGCTGATCGCCGATGAAGCGGGTGCCGAACTCATCGTCGCCCTGGGCACCCACGCCACCCTGCTGGAGTTCCTCGACAAGGGGCGCGCCGGCATGTCCTCAACCTTCCTGACTCGCCTGAAGGTCGGCGGACGGCTGATCGACGCCAAGGGCGTATCCCGCCTGTACCGCACGCGCATCTCCGGCTGGCAGCTGGGACTGCTGGCGCTGGCGGGCCTGGTCGCCCTGTTCGTCGCCCTCGCCTCCACCCCCGCGGGCCAGACCTTCCTGGGACTGTCCGGCGCCGTATGGGACGATCTGGTCAACTTCTTCCGGTCCCTGGTTGGACTCACTCCGAACACACCCTCCGTCTGAGCAGTACAGGATCCTTCATGATCGACTTCCGCTACCACCTGGTCTCGCTCATCTCCGTCTTTCTGGCTCTCGCCGTAGGCGTCGTCCTGGGTGCCGGGCCGCTGCAAAACTCCCTCGGCACGGCACTGAACGACCAGGTCAGTTCCTTGCGGGCGGACCGCAACGACCTTCAATCCCGGCTGGAGCAGACCGAGGCGGCGGTCAATGACCGCGACGACTACATCACCTCCGCGGCCGACTCCCTGCTGCCCGGGGCGCTGGACGGGCGCAGCGTCGCCGTCGTCCTCATGCCCGAGGCCGAGGGCGACGACATCGACCAGGTCGTCACCGAAATCGAAACCGCCGGCGCCACCATCACCGGCCGGGTCACCCTGACCAGCGCCTGGGCCGAGACCGCCCGCGAGTCCTTCCGCTCCACCTACTCCGGCCAGTTCGGTCCCTACCTGGACGACGTGGCCGCGGACGGCAACGCCGTCCTCGGGCAGGGGCTGGCCACCGCGCTGACCCAAGAGGGGGAGGACGCCACGGCCCTGATGGAACTACTCACCGCCTCCGACACCCCACTGGTCACCGTCGATGCGCAGCCCTCCGCTCCGGCCGACATGATCGTAGTGATCGGCCCGCGGACCGTTGCCGCCGCGGATGGCAGCGAGCCGACCGCACAGGCCACACCGGAGCAGGACGTCGCCGCCTGGACCTCCGCACTGACCGGTGCCGCGTCGACCGCCACCACCGTGGTGGTCGGCGCCGGCGACGCCGCGGCTGACATCGTGACGGCGCTGCGCAATGCCGAGGCGCCGGTAACCACGGTGGACTCCATCGGGCAGGCCACCGCGGCCGTGTCCACCCCACTGGCGCTGGCCGCCACCGCCACGGGCACGGTGGGCAGCTACGGCTTCGACGACGGCGCGGATGCCGTCATCCCGCCCATCTCCCGCTGACGCCGATTACGCTTGCAGCCATGACGCGACCCACGCCGACGTCGGACGGCTCCTGCTGCGGCCCCGCAATCGTCGCGGCCGCCTCCGCGATCACCACCGCGGCCGTATCCGCCGCCCTGGGACGCGCAGGTTCCCGGTTGCGGCGTCGCCTCGAACGTACGAACTTCCACGGTCGCGCTGTCAGCCTGCGCGGCGGCGTGGGCGCTGCGGCCGGTGCCGCCGCGGCCGGTGCTTGCGCGGGACGCCTCCTGTACGACGCTAACGTGCCCGCCGGCGCCAACGTCGCGATCGCGGCCGTGACCGCGACCACAGCCGCTGGCGCTGCGGGGCTGGTCGATGACCTCGACGCCGGCGCGCACGACGGCGACGCCCCCGCCAAGGGCCTGCGGGGACACCTGGCGGCACTGCGCCGCGGACACGTCACCACCGGCGCCCTCAAGGTTGCGGGGATCGGCGCCGGGGCGTTGGTGGCCGGCGGCCTGATCACTCGCGGGAGAACCCAAGCCGGTGCGCTGACAGCGGTGGCGGACGCCGCCGCCAACGCCGTCGTCATCGCGTCCTGGGCCAACCTGCACAATCTGCTGGACCTGCGCCCCGGCCGCGCCCTGAAGGCGGCCGTGCTGACCGCGGTGCCGCTGCTGGTCGACCGGCGTCCGAGCGCCGCCGCCGGTCGCGCCCTGGCCGCCGGCACCCTCGGGGTAGCCGGGGCGGCCCTGCCGGAGGACCTGGGGGAGACGACCATGCTGGGGGACACCGGCGCCAACGCCGTGGGTGCCCTGGTGGGAACGGCCCTGGCCGCCCACCCCCGTGTCGGCGTGCGGGTGGCGGCAGCTCTGGCCGGGACGGGGCTGGTCCTGGCCAGCGAGCGGGTTTCCTTCACCCGGGTGATCGAGGGCAACCGCTTCCTGTCCGCCGTCGACCGCTGCGGACGCCGGACCTCGTGACCGGCAAGAAGCCGACGACAGTCGTGTCCGCGCAAGCCGCTCCCGCCGTCACCGGCCCCCGGCGGGCGGTCCTGGGGGCAGCCGGCGGCGTCGCCGGACTCACCCTGGTCTCACGTGCGCTCGGCTTCCTCCGCTGGATCGTGCAGGCGACCACGGTGGGAGCCGGCACGGTGGCCGGTGCCTACGCCACCGCCAACCAGGTACCCAACGTGCTGTACGAGGTGGTGGTCGGCGGGGCACTGGCCGCAACGGTGGTCCCGCTGCTGGCCGCCCCGATCAGTGCCGGACGCGATCATGACGTGGCCCGCACCGCCTCCGCACTGCTCACCCTGGTTCTCCTGGTACTGACCCCACTGGCCGTGATCCTGGCTGCTTGTGCGGTCCCGATCGCCGGCTGGTTCCCCGTCTCCCAGGGCGTGGATCCCGGCCTCCAGCGGGACCTGGTGGCGGCGTTCCTGCGCATGTTCGCCGCGCAGATCCCCCTATACGGCATTGGTGTGGTGCTCACCGGCGTGCTGCAGGCCCACGGCCGCTTCACCTGGCCGGCTCTGACTCCGGTCCTGTCCAGCCTGGTGGTGATCGCCACCTACGCGGTCTACGGGACTCTGGCCGACGGCGCGGAGACGGCCTCACCGGTGGCACTGCAGCTACTCGGATGGGGCACCACGCTGGGGGTGGTCGCACTGTCCCTGCCATTGCTGTGGCCCGTACACCGCCTGGGTGTGAGCCTGCGGCCCACCCTGAGCCTGGGGCGCGCCGAAGCGGCCAGGGCACTGCGTCTGGGGGGCGCCGGGGTGTGGACGCTGCTCGCCCAGCAGCTCAGCGTCCTGGCTGTGCTGGCGCTCGCCCGCGCCGGCGGAAACACCGGCACCGTCGCCGTCTACCAGTACACGCAGGCTGTGTACGTGCTGCCCTATGCAGTGCTGGTCGTCCCGGTCGCCACCGTCATCTACCCGCGGTTGGCCGCTGCCTTCACTCGCGCCGACGGCGACGCGCTCCCGCTGACCGCCCGCTCCACCGCGTTGGTTACCGGCGTGGCCGTGGCCGGGGCGGGCATGCTGCTGGCTGCCGCCGACGGCGCCGAACGCTTCTTCGCTTTGTTGGCCGACGTGGGCGGTATGGGGGCCTCTCTGGCCCTGCTGGCACCGGGCCTGGTCGGTTACGCCCTCATTTACCAGGTCACTCGGGCGCTGTACGCCGCCGACCGGGCCCGTGGGGCCGCGTGTGCCGCGGCTGCCGGCTGGCTCACGGTCTCGTTGGCGTCCTGGGCGGCAGTGCGGCTGCTGGCTCCGCACGGCGGAGACGGGGTGGCCACGCTCAAGGGCCTGGCCCTGGGCACGACCATCGGCATGTGTGTGGCCGGCATCGGGCTGCTGGCTGCGCTGGCCTGCCGTATGGGGGTGCGGGTGCTGGCCCCGACGGCGCGCGTACTGGCATTGACGCTGCCCGTCGCCGCCGTGGCCGGGTTCGCCTGCAACTGGCTCAGCCGCCAGCCCGAAACCGTCGCCGGCGGGGTGGCCGTGGCGCTGGCCGGAGCCCTGTTCACCGCCGCGGCGACCGGGGCCGCCACATGCGTGGTGGACCGCGAACTGCTGGCCGCTCTGCGCCGCCCCGCGCATCCGGACACCGGCGTTCGCGGCGCAGGTGGAGCACCTGAGTCACAGGAGACGAAATGAGCCTGCCTAACGACACCCCATCAACCGCCCCGGATACCTCTCCCGCGGAGTCGGGGGAGGCACGGACCCGGCTGCGCATTTTGGAGGTTTCCGGCAGTGCCGCCGGCGGCATGCGCGCCCACGTCGCCGAGTGCGCCAGAATTCTGGCCGGGGCGGGACACGACGTGATTGTGGAGGCACCGGCCGACGTGCTGGATGGCGCCGACTTGGGACAGGCACGGGCCGAGCTGCTGACGATCGGCGCACGTCCCGCACCCGGTGACGGCGTCGTCGTGGCCCGCCTACGTCGACTTGGCCGCCGCGCCGATGTGGTTCACGCCCACGGGCTGCGCGCCGGTGCCCTGGCGGCGCTGGCCCTGGGCGGGCCGCGACGGGGCCGGGCCCGTCTGGTAGTGACCATCCACAACCTCCCCGTCGGGGGGCGCCTAACCACCGTCGTCGGGAACCGGCTGGAGCAGCTGGTGGCCGGGCGCGCCGACCACATACTCGCGGTCAGCCCGGATCTGGCCGAGCGTCAGCGCAGCCGCGGCGCGCAGCGTGTCGAGCTCGCCGTCATCCCCGCGCCTCGGCGCAATACCGAGGGCCTGGCCCCGCGCGCCTCCTCCGTCGAGTCCGCCTGGCGGGGCGCCCCCACGCGGATCCTCACGGTGGCTCGGCTGGCCCCGCAGAAGGGTCTGGACCTGCTGCTGGACACTGCGGCCCTGCTGGCGACGCCCGCCGTATCCGACACCGCGGCAACAGACTTGGTGTGGGCGGTCGCCGGCGAGGGACCGGGACGGGCAGCCGCCGAGGCCCGTATCCACGCCGAGTCATTGCCCGTGAACCTGCTGGGCCGGCGGGAGGACATGCCCGCGCTGATGGAAGCGGCCGACGTCGTCGTGCAGACCAGCCTGTGGGAGGGACAGCCCATCGCGCTGCAAGAGGCCATGCAGGCGGGCGCTGCGATCGTCGCCACCGACGTCGGCGGGACCGCCGCCACCGCCCACGGCGGCGCGATCCTGGTACCGCCGCAGCCGCAGGCCCTGGCCGACGCGATCACCGGGTTGCTAGCCGACGCCGAAGCCCGCGCGCAGGCGCGGGAACGAGCTCGACAGGCGGCCGAACTCCTGCCCGACGAAGCCGATCTGCGGGCACAACTGCAAGCCGTCGTCGCCCACCGCTGAAACGCCGAGAATCGGAGGAGAGAACAGTGAATCGAGAAAGTCTCAGGGACACCCACGATCTGACACGCCGCGTCGTGAGCCACGAGCGCGCCTGGTCGGGGCCGATCTTCGCCGTCGACGATGACTCGGTGATACTGGGTGACGGGCTCGCCCCGGTGCGGCGGCAGACGGTCGCCCACCACGACGCCGTGAACATCGTGGCGCTGCGGGAGGGGAATGACTCGTCGCAGCCGGATGCGGCCGCCGAGATCCTCATGGTGCGCCAGTACCGCCACCCCGTGCGGGCCATGCTGTGGGAGATCCCGGCCGGGTTACTGGATGTGCCGGGGGAGCAGCCGCTGGCCGCGGCGCAGCGCGAACTCGCCGAGGAGACCGACTACGCCGCCGCCCGCTGGGACGTGCTGGTCGACTCCTACGCCTCACCCGGATTCACCACCGAGGGGGCACGGTCCTTCCTCGCGCGTGAACTCACACTACTGCCGGCGGAGGAGCGGATTCCCCGAGAGGCCGAGGAGGCCGAGTTCGAGCCCACCTGGGTGCGTTTCGACGACGCCGTGGACGCGGTCATGCACGGCCTGCTGCACAACCCCTCCACCGTCATCGGGATTCTCGCCGCCGCACGCGTGCGCGACCTCGGTTACACGGGCCTGCGGCCCGCCGACGCCGCCTGGCTGCGGAGCCCGGAGAGTCTGTGAAGGCGCGCAACCGGCGGATGGTGTCATAACGGACTACGACTTTAAGCTGGAGAATGTCCTGGTGTTGGTTCACACGGCCAAGTCGGCCCGCGGAGGGCGAAGCTCGTGTGTCGGTCCTCCGTCCTCGCCATGGGGTAATCACCATTAGTCTTTTTTGATCTCGATCGCACCGGCTTCGCCTTTCGCGCCATCCTCCCCTAAGATCCTGGCTTGCCCTCTGTTAATACCGGTATCGATAGCTGTCTCCGTATCGATGATTATGTTGTCCGGGTCATGATCATCTCGTTTGATGTCAGTGGCCCAGTTGTGGACCTGATCGTTCTGATCGTCGGTCGGGGGCACATCGAGGTTGAAACTGGTGGTGCCATCATCGTTGGTGACACACCACGTGTAGGACTCGTGAGTGTATTCATCCTGGCAGTACTCGGGGTTGAAGGCATCGGGGTCAGTTATGAGTCCTTGGTTGACGGCTTCTGCGTACGCCTGAGTTTCAAGTGTGGTACGAGTGTTGGGGAGAGGGTCGTCGAATTCGGGCAACTCGTCCGAGGCGACCAAGTCGACTAAGGGCTTGGCCACGGTGCTGCCGATTCTGTAAGACCAAGGTGGCTTGGGGCCTCCCACAATGGTGGTTGCCAATGTGAACCCTAAGCCTATTGCCTTCTCGGCGGCCTCATGTTCCGCTGTTGCTGCATCTTCCAGGTCCGTCAGGCGCACGCTGCCAATCGCGTTGAGGTACCCGTATACGGTCCCGGCATCATGATACTTGCTCTTCAGGCTGGAGGCATCTTCGACGTTGGAATGGTCTTCCAATGCGGCGTCGGTGAATGCAGTGTATATGGTGGTGGAGGCGACCTCATTGTCGATGACTCTGTAGATGAGCGTGGTGTACAGGTCGGTGTCCGTATAGTCACGATTCCCGTCGGTATGCAGGTCCAGTCCTTCTGGCGATCCACCATCGGCGATCTTGAGGCCCTGATCAGACGTGTTGGCAATCACTACAGACAAGTTCTCCTTCATAGTATCGGTGTAGTCATCAAAAGGCACGTCGTAGGCGAACTCCATAGATCTAGAGATGACCCAGGTTGCAGCGGCCGCCTTCCCGGAATCTTCACTACCGCGCATGGAGGAGGCGCTTGCCATCGTTGCGGTGAGGACGTTGAGTCCGTTGCTCTGACCCGGATAACGGGTGCTGAGCATTTCCCACCGCGTTTCTGCCTGCTTGCCTGGTTCCCACTGCCCATACTTAATCTCGCCGTCAGCGCTGAGATACATTAAGGCGGCCTCGGGGTTGTTTCCCATTGCGTACAGGACGCCAGATAACGGGTCAAAGGAGTGTCCATCCAAATACGAGCCGAGTCGCTGTCTTGCGTAAGAAGATGCCTCGGCGTCTTGGATGTCACGGGTCGCGGAGACAGATCGGACTGTATTCCAGTCAATTTCCTCAAGGTTATCGGCGAGGGCGTTGAGGAAAGTGCTATTGAACTCAAGGTCGCTTACATGGTCGTCGTCGGCGTCGTGCCCTCCAACGATGGCGTTAAGTACGGTTATGCGACCCCACTCGCCTACGCCGTCAACGGATTCGGCGATGGTTGTGGCCATCGATTCGCACATATCGTCGTCCCATCTGGTGGACGCAGAGGCCAAGAGTACGCCTAGGAGATCAGCGAGTTCGTCGGCGTTGTCTTTGCTGGAAGCAACATGGGTGTTTGAGGCAACATCGAGTGGAAGTTGAGTGAGGTTCTCTGGTCCTATGGCGTTGATCAGCGCGGCAGCGTAGGCGGGATCGTCAGATCGTCCCCGTATGGCTTCTATGATCTGGCTGTACGAACGACCGTTTGATTTGGTCATGTATGGGCCGGTGACAGTTTGCAGATCGTGCGCGTCGATGGTGGCTTGTGACCAAGCGGCCAGGTCGTCGATCGTGTTGATGGTGGTCTCGTCGGGAACCTCGCAGCTGATATCCCCGTGCGCGTTCATACTGCCGACGCCGGACTCGTTTACCGCGACGATCGCGTCTTTGGCATTCTCCAGATCATCTGCCCTGCTTCTGACGCAGTCGATCGCACCTCTTGCGTCGGTCCGAAAATCGGAAAGATCCATAGGATCATGCTCATCCGCGCACTTGTTGTCTATGCTGGTGACGGCGGCGGCGCAGGAGTTTGAGAAATCACGTAGGTCTTGAATCGCGGTTGCCAATTTGTCGGCGTTCAGAATGACTACAGCCATGAGTATGTCGCCCTCTTATTTGTTCTTGGTGTCGGTTGCTTGTTTCGTCATAGCTAGTTGGGCCATTCGGCTGCTGGGTCACTCTCGTCGATGTCCTCGGGCAAAGAGTTCTTTTGCTCGTTAATCGCGTCTAGCAGATTACTGAATATGCTATCGACCGCATCAACATCGAGTTTGGTGTCTTCAGCCGAAGTATCCGCCAATGGGCCGGCCCATGTATCAGGGGCGTTGATGGCGGAGCCGTGCTCCTGCCCCGGTGAGGATGTCCACGGCAACCATGAAGGTGCATTTGTGGAGAATCCCAACTCGGAGTTCTTTCGCGAGACGTGTCCGCTCAGACGTTCAAGCGCCTCACGCTTCGGATTGGTAACCATTATAACTGCCTCCATTTAGAACGGGCGTTGGCTCGAGCTGTTTCATTACGGTTGAGTCCAGAAGGTTCATGGTTGTTTGGTTGGTTGGGTGTTGAGGGTTTGGATTTCAGCGACGGGGATGGTGGTGGTTGTGGATGTGGTGTGGGTGTCCATGGTTCCGGTGGCGCCGTCGGTGGCGGTGTAGGTGATCGCGTAGGACACTTTGATGTCTACCGGGGTGACGCTGTTCTTGAAGTGTGCGCTGGACCGGTTGAAGATGATCTTGCAGTCGGTGCCCTTGGCGTCGTTCTCTTCAGTCCAGGGGATGCCGAAGCCGGTGCACTTGGCGGTGCCATCATCGGGCTGCAGGGTCAGCATGGAGGCGGTGGCGGTGATCGTGGCGGTCGTCGACCCAGCGGTGGCGGTCACGGTCACTTCCTTGGGGGTGTCGCCGGTGGCCCAAACCCAGGTATCCATGCCCACGATCGTGGCCCCCACATCCCCGACGCTGGGGTTGTAGCCGATCGTGGCGGTCGGGATCGTCACCGCATCCCACGCCGCCCGCGCCAACGTCGCCCCATCGATCACCGGCTCCGGAGGAACCCCGCCAGCAGGAACCCACATGGCGGAGGCGGTGAGCATCCATATTTGAGTGAATGCTCTGAACTCACCGGGCTTGTCTCCCCGGTAGTACCGGTAGTCGCATGTCGGCGTATACCAGTGGCCGTCGGCGTCACCGGCATGGTCCTCATACCCGTCGTATTTGCGCCCGAGCCACTCTTTCACGAACTGCGAGTCGTAGGAGTCAATCTCCTGCGCCAGATCAGCGCCGGTCTTGTCCTGCTCGTACCAGCACACCGGATGCACCGTAGTAGTCGCCGACTGCGGAGACGCCACACCGCCACCACCGCTGGAGCCGGAACCATCCGCCGCAGCCGACGTGTACTGGGCGGTAACCGTCATAGTCACCGAACCATCCTCGCTAGCGGACACCGAGCCGGAAGACGAACCAGAACCATTGTCTGATCCCTTAAACGCCAATGCGGTAGGAGCTCCAACGACCGATAGTACAAGAGAAAGTGCGACTGCAACGAAAGCGACCGGCAATCGTGTGTGTGGCATCATGATTTAAGCCACGCATTCATTGTCGGATAGTGTAGACTCCTCCGAGTCTTTCCAAGTTCCGTCTTCGTAGATCATGGTAACCAAGATCTCGTAGCGCCCCTGGAGCGTTTCAGGATTACTGACGTCGTTGCCGTCAGAGTCGTAAGCCGCAAGATCCGACTGATCGGAGCATGTAAGAACCTGCGCTTGGATGGGGCTCAAGGCGAACACCTCCTTAACCGATATGCGCACAGTTCCTTCGATAGTCTGTCCGAGGGAAGATTCGTAGTTGTCTTTGATTACCTGGTAAAGGTCTGCGGTAACTAGGGGTTCGGCGTTTTCGACGCCGGTGCCGGTGAACCAGATGTTCCAGGTCACCTCGTCGTAGTTGACGAAGGCCTTGAGGACCTCGGTCTGCTGCTCATTCAGGCCCTCCGGGATCGACGTGATCACATGCCGCTCGGTTGACAGCGACTCCGCCGTCACCACACCCGCCGCCTCCGCAGAAGCCACAGCCGACGCGGACGCCTCAGCAGCGGCAGCGGACTCAGACGCCTCCGCCGACGCCGCCGCCTCCGGATCGTAGGTCGGGATATTCAAGGGGGTGTCGTCCGAGTCGGAGGAGCATGCGGCGAGGGGTGTGCTTGCTAGCAGCAGGGTCAGCAGGCCTGCTGTTAGGCGGTGGTGGGGCCGGTTAGCCGTGGGAACTTGAGATTGCATGCTGGGTGGTCTTTCTTGGTGGCAGGGTGGCGGTGCTGGTGGTACTTGTCGTCTGGGTTGGTTGCAGTGTCAGTTGGTGGGTGTGGGTGAGGGCAGGGGTGTGGGGTAAGACATCAGTGGTCAGGTCCTTTCAAAGTGTTCGAGCGAAACAGGCCGGCGGAACGAGGCCCGGCCCACCAACATCAACCATCCTGGGTTTCATGGTTGTTTGGTTGGTTGGGTGTTGAGGGTTTGGATTTCAGCGACGGGGATGGTGGTGGTTGTGCTGGTGGTGTGGGTGTCCATCGATCCCGAAGCGCCGTCGGTGGCGGTGTAGGTGATCGCGTAGGACACCTTCACATCCACCGGGGTGACGCTGTCCTTGAAGTGCGCGCTGGACCGGTTGAACACGATCTTGCAGTCGGTACCCTTGGCGTCGTTCTCCTCAGTCCAGGGGATGCCGAAGCCGGTGCAGGTGGCGGTGCCGTCCTTGGGCTGGAGGGTCAGCATGGAGGCGGTGGCGGTGATTGTGGCGGTCGTCGACCCCGCGGTGGCGGTCACGGTCACTTCCTTCGGTGTGTCGCCGGTGGCCCAC
>NZ_QMIN01000109.1:46843-127517 GCF_003287795.1 Actinomyces sp. Z5 | reverse complement strand
ACGATCGTGGCCCCCACATCCCCGACGCTGGGGTTGTAGCCGATCGTGGCGGTCGGGATCGTCACCGCATCCCAGGCCGCCCGCGCCAACGTCTCACCATCCACCTCCGGGGCGGGAGCAGACTCGCCTGCGGGAACATACACGGGGCCATTCGAGGTGAATTGCCCGAGAAGCTGCTGGAACTCCTGCGCATCGTCGCCGTTGTAGTACGTCCAATCGCACCACGGCAGGTACCAGTGCCCCTCAGTGTCATCGGCGTAGGAGCCGTAGTCCGGATACATGCCCTTGATGATTTTGTCATTCTCCGGCCGACCGCCATGAACTGAGGCCTGTCTGAGGGCCTCACCCGAATCGAGCCACTCGGCAACCTCCTCACCCGTCCTGTCCTGCCTATACCAGCACACCGGATGCACCGCGGCAGTCACCGACTGCGACGACACCGTCGCGCCACCCGAGCCGGATCCGTCTGCCGCAGCCGACGTGTACTGGGCGGTAACCGTCATAGTCACCGAACCATCCTCGCTAGCGGACACCGAGCCGGAAGACGAACCCGAACCGGCATGGACGTCTTGGATCTCTTTTGCCCAAGCACCCGGGACAAACCCGGCCGACACGGCGAGGAACAACAGCATGACGCAAGCTATCGGCAGCGATCGAGTTCTGAAGTTCGCCATTTTCATGCCACACATTCATTTACGGTCAGAGTTGTTTCATCCGATTCCTTCCAAGTCCCATCATCGTATGTCATGGTGATAACCGTCTCATAACGGCCTTGGAGGGTCTCGGGATTGCTGATGTCGTTCCCGTCCGCATCGTAGGCCACAAGATCCGATTGATCGCCGCAGATCGCGACCTGTGCCCCCACGTAGTCGACAGCGGTGACCACCTTAACCGAAACTCTGACCGTCCCATCGGTATGTCCATCACCGAGTTCCTCGAAGCCGTTCTTGAGCCTCTGGTATGCCTCTGTAGTCATGAGTGGTTCGGCGTTTTCTACGCCGGTGCGGGTGAACCAGATGTTCCAGGTGACCTGGTCGTAGTTGATGAAGGCCTTCAGGACTTCAGTCTGCTGCTCATCCAGATCCTCAGGGATAGAGGTAACCACGTACCGGTCGGTGGACAACGACTCCGCCGTCACCACACCCGCAGCCTCCGCCGAGGCCGCAGCCGACGCAGACGCCTCAGCGGCGGCAGCCGACTCCGACGCCTCCGCCGACGCGGCAGCCTCCGGATCATAAGTAGGGATATTCAAGGAGTTGTCGTCCGACTCAGACGAGCACGCCACCAGGGGTGTGCTTGTGAGCAGCAGGGCCAGCAGGCCTGCCGACAGACGGCGTCGGCGGGGGCGAGTGGTGGGTGATGGCGGCTGTATGTCGGTCCGGCCGATAGTGATGGGGTGGCTTGGCGTCATTGAAAGCCTCTGCAGTGTGAGGGTTGGATCGCAGGCTGTGCGTGGTGCGGACTTCGGAGGACGTGTGTGTTTTGGAATGATGGTCTTAAGAGGCAGGGGCGGTCGGCGTGCCGGATCATGCAACCCGAACGCCGACCGCCCCATGCGTGTCGCTTGCGAGGAGACTCAGCCGTCGTACGAAGCGACGTCAGCGAGATCCGCGGCGTCAGTCACGCCGTTGGCCGCAGCGATGTTGTTGTGGTTGCGCGCCACGTCCGTCGCGGCGTCGGCCAGGACGGCCTCGAAGGCGGTGAGCTTGGGCTTGAACTCGTCCCAGGCGGCGCGGAAGGACTGCGCGTTGGGGCTCTCCCAGTTCGCGTTCTGCAGTGCCGTGTCCGTGTCCGAGTGGATCGAGTGGGCGGAGTCCACATCGGTCTTGAGGGTGTTGTAGAGAGTTTCAAGGGTGTCGAGATCTGCGGTGGTAGTTGCCACTAGTAACTCCTCGAGTTCAGGTTCGGATACATCTCTGTCGCTTGTCTCTGTCGCTTGAGAGATGGGTACGTGATGATGCTCGCGTACCGGGTAACTGTTAGGGTTCCATGCCGAGGATGTCGGCGCAAGCGCTTCGGGTAGAACTACCCATGCGAGGCGTCGGAGGCTTCGAGGTGTCACTTCGAGGATGCGGCTAGTTTCTGCGGATTTGTGCCCTCCGCTGGCCGGAGGTGTTGTCATTGCCTCAAACGTGCTCGCAAAGTTGTCATGGTGTGACCGGGGGACTCGAGGTAACGTACGTCCGTCTCATCCTTTCTCCCAAGCGAGGTTTCCAACATGTCTCAGCCCCAGGACGGGCGTGTCCTTCGGCGTCGTGACCGCGATGCCCGTGGTGTGTCGTCCAGCCGTGCTCGGCGTGAGCGGACCGCGTCGCGCCTGCCTGCGGCCCCCGGTGAGAGGCGCCCGTTGTTGGCCGCGCTGGCGGTGCTGCTGATCGTGGGCGGGGCGCTGCTGGCTGGATTGCTTGCTACTCGCGCCGACCATCGAGTCGAGATGCTCGCAGCGGCCCGCACGGTCGCTGCTGGCGCGGTAATCACCGAGGATGACCTCGTCTCGACGCCTGTCTCGTCCACACTCGACACGCTCATCCCCGCCAGCCAAGCTGAGCAGCTGGTCGGGCAGACGGCGCGGACAGAGATCGCCAAGGGCCAGCTGTTCGACACCTCTCAGCTGCTGAACTCGCCATTGCCCGGCGACGGCACCCAGGTGGTCGGTGTCTCGCTTGAGATCGGTAGATTCCCCGCGGGGGGCTTGGCTGCGGGTGATGTGGTGGACGTGGTTGACACCGGCAGCGGCGCCGTCACGGTCCGCCATGCGCAGGTGCTCACTGCGGTCTCCACCTCCGGTTCGGACAATGACTGGACTTCCGGTTGCGTGCTGTCCCTGATTGTCGATGAGGCCGACGCCGCCGCGCTCGCCCAGGCCGGCGCGGGCGGGAGCATAGCCGTGGTCCTGACCGCCACCGACCAGCCGATCGGAGAGAGCTGATGCTGATCTCGGTCGCCTCCGCCAAGGGCTCGCCCGGCGCCACCACCGCAGCGCACGTGCTGGCCGCCATCTGGCCGCGTGACGTGCGCCTGGCCGAACTGGACCCGGCCGGCTCGGACCTGATGTACAGGCTGCGTACCCAGTCCGGCCACCCCATCGATTCCTCGCGGGGTCTCGTCTCGCTGGCTGCCGCGGCACGACGCGAGTCTCGGGCTGCTCTGGATGAGCACTTGACCGCCGTCGACGGTGGCCTGAAGGTGCTCGTCGGCCTGGCCCGTCCTGATCAGGCGGCAGCCATAGGCGCCGGCTGGTCGGCCGTCGCCCATAGCCTGCGTGGCACGACCGACGTCATCGCCGACGTCGGGCGACTCACACCGGGCGCCCCCAGCCTGGCCGTAGCGCTTGCCTCCGATCGCCTGCTGCTGGTGAGCCGCCCAGGAGTCGACCAGTACGGGCACCTGCGTGAACGCCTGCGCTGGATCACCGAGGAGACGGCGCACCGAGCCGAGCGGCCCGAACTCGGCGTACTGCTCGTCGCCCGCTGGAAAGAGCGCCACGAGGCGCAGGCCCTTGGCCAGCTGTTGCAATCCGGAGGTTTGGACGTACCGGTGGTTGGCGTTCTCGCGCATGACGATGCGGCGGCGGACGCCCTGTCGGGACGGCGACCCCGCCCGCTGCAGAACACGCTGTTGGTGCGTTCCGCTCGGGAACTCGCCGCCGTTCTGGCGGGATTGGTGGTGCGGCGATGAGTGTGGACCAGAACCTCGTACGCACCATGCGCGAGCAGGTTGCCGACCTACTCGCCAAGCAGCGGCACGACGACGCCACCTCCGGCATTCCGCCCATGACTCCGGAGGACGAGCGCCAGTTCGCCCGGGCCCTGATCGGACGCGTGCTGGAGCAGTACGCGCGCACCGAGATCGCCGCCGGACGCAGTCCCCTGGACGCCCAGGCGGAGGAAGAGGTCTCCCAGGGCATTCATGCAGCCCTGTTCGGCGTCGGGCGGCTTCAGCCTCTCTTGGAGGACCCCGACGTCGAGAATGTCGACATCAACGGCTACGACAACGTCTTCATCCAGTACGCCGATGGGCGGGAGGAACGCGGGGCGCCGGTAGCCGACTCCGACGACGAGCTCGTAGAACTGGTCCAGGTACTCGGCTCCTACTCGGGTCTCGCCTCCCGCCCCTTCGACTCCGCCAACCCACAGCTCGATCTGCGGCTACCGGACGGCTCGCGCCTGTCGGCCGTTATGGACGTGTGCTCCCGCCCCGCCGTCTCGGTACGCCGCGCCCGCCTGGACAAGGTGGGACTGGATGAGCTCGTGGGCCTGGGCACCATCAGCCCCCGGCTGGCCGCCTTCTGCTCGGCCGCGGTGCGCGCCCGCAAGAACATCATGATCGCCGGTGCCACCAACGCCGGCAAGACCACCTTCCTGCGTGCGCTGGCCAATGAGATCCCGCCGTCAGAGCGGCTCATCACCGTTGAGCGTGCGCTCGAGCTCGGCCTCGGAGAATTCTCTGACCTGCACCCCAACGTGGTCGCCTTCGAGGAGCGCCTGCCGAACTCCGAGGGCGCCGGCGCCATCACCATGGCCGACCTGGTGCGGCGCTCGCTGCGCATGAATCCCTCGCGCGTGATCGTCGGTGAGGTACTGGGAGACGAGATCGTCACCATGCTCAACGCCATGAGCCAGGGCAATGACGGCTCCCTGTCCACCATCCACGCCAACTCCTCGGCGGAGGTGTTCAACCGCATCGCCACCTACGCCATCCAGTCCGCCGAGCATCTGCCACAGGACGCCACCAACCTGCTGATCGCGGGCGCCGTCGACTTCGTCATCTTCCTCACCCGTGAGAACCGCTTCAGTGAGGGCGGCTCCATGCGCCGTTATGTGGCCTCCGTGCGTGAGGTCAATGGTGTCGACGGACGGGTGCTGTCCAGCGAGATATTCGCCGACGACGGCTCCGGTCACGCCCAGCCGGCGGCGCCCATCGAATGCATCGCCGATCTGATAGAGGCCGGCTACGACCCGGTTGCCACGTATGCGCGGGGGGCCTGATGCACAACTCGACCGCCATGACAGCCCTGCTCGCCGGCGCCCTCGTGGGTGCCGGAGCCTTCCTGCTGATCACCTTCATCATGGGCGTCGACCCGCTTCCCGCCCATACCTCGCACACCGAAGCCGGCCGCAAGCCGCTGATCCGGCGGGACCTGCGCCGGATCCTGCTTGCCGCCGGAGTCGCCCTCGCCGTGCTGGTGCTGACCCGCTGGGTCGTGCTCGCTGCGGCGGGCGGTGTGCTCGTGCTGGTGTGGCCACTGCTGTTCGGTGGCGCCCGACAGGAGCGGGAGGCAGCCGCGAAGGTGGAGGCGCTGGCCGCCTGGGCGGAGTCGCTGCGCGACACGATCGCCGGCGCAGTCGGCCTGGAACAGGCCATCCCCGCCACCGTCTACGCCGCGGCCCCGGCCATCCGCGAGGACCTGGCACTGCTGGCCGACCGGATGCGCGTGCGCGTGCCCATGGGTACCGCCCTGCGGCAGTTCGCTGACGATCTGGACGATCCCACGGCAGACCTGATGGTGTCCGCGCTGATCATGAACTCGCGGTTGCGTGGCCCCGGACTGCGTCAGCTGCTCGGTTCACTGGCCGACACCGCACGCGCCGAACTGGACATGCGCCAGCGAGTTTCGGCCTCCCGCGCCGGCACCCGTCGCTCTGCGCAGATCGTCGTGATCTTCTCCATCGTGGTGATGCTTGCGCTAGCGCTGTTCAACCGAAGCTTCGTGGAGCCGTACTCCAGCGTCCAGGGACAGCTGGTCCTGCTCGTGGTGGTGGGGCTGTTCGCCGTGGGTCTGATGTGGATGCGACGCCTGGCCGGCGTGGTCCTTCCGCGCCGTTTCCTGACCGTCACGAACGGGGGTGCCGCATGAGCATCTGGATTCTGGTCGGCGGTGCCGTCAGCGGGGCCGGCGTGCTGCTGCTGACGCTCATCCTCGTGCCGCCGCGGGTGCAGCCGGCTCCGGCACTGGCTGAGTTGGACACGCAGCGTGATGAGGCTCGGCTGCGCCGCGACGCCCGCCGCCTGAACCCGGCCGAGGGCGCGCTGCCGGATTGGTTGGACACGGTCGGCTTCCGCTCGGCGGCACTGCTAAGGCGCACCGGCATAGGCCTGGGCTCGCTGTCATCCGACCTGGCCATGGTGGGGCGGTCTCTGGAACGGCACCTGGTGATCTCGCTCATGTGCGGGTTGGCTGCATTTGCCGCGCCACTGACCCTGGTCGGGGTGGCTACCGCGCTCGGCAGCATCACCTCCTGGGAGACGCCCGTGCTGGCATGCCTGGTACTCGGCGCGCTCGCGGTCATCCTGCCCACCGTCAGGTTGCGTGGGCAGGCAGATGCGGCGCGCCGGGACTTCCGGCACGTGGTGGGCTCCTACTTGGACCTGGTGTCCATGTCCCTGGCCGCCGGTCGGGGCGTGCCCGAGGCCCTCGACTCCGCCGCGACACTGTCCGACGACCCGGCGATGGTGCGCATCCGGGATGCTCTGGCTGCCGCGCGCCTTCGCGGTGAGACCCCCTGGGCCGCCATGGGACAGCTCGGTGACCAGTTGCGGATTGACGAGCTGCGCGACCTTTCGGCCGCGCTCGCGCTCGTCGCCGAAGACGGCGCCAAGATCCGCGAGTCCCTATCCGCCCGCGCCACCAGCATGCGGCGGCGTGAGTTGGCCGACGCCGAGGGCAAGGCGGGGGAGAGCTCGGAATCCATGCTGGTAGCACAGCTGATCATCGCGATGGGGTTCATCGTGTTCCTCGTCTATCCGGCCCTCGCCGGAATCATGGGAAGTACCTGACCGGGTACTCCCGCGCCACAAATCACCCAGAAAACCCTGCAGAAAGGAAATCACCATGCTCCGCCTAATGTGCACACTCCAGATCCTCGCCGGTGACCTCGCCGGTACGGTTCGGGGCCGCCTGAACGCCCACGCCGGCGAAAAGGGTGCCTCCACGGTCGAGTGGGTCATCATCACCGGCTTCCTGATTGCCCTGGCCGCCCTGGTCGGACGCGTCGTTTACGGGCTGGTCCAGGACGCGTCCTCCAACCTCGAGGTGCCGACGATCGGCAACAACGGCGGCGGCGACAACGGGTGACCATGTCTGCCTGGATTTGCAAGCGACTGCGGGCGGAGACCGGGGCCTCCTCGGTGGAGCTCCTGGTCTTCTTCCCGCTGTTGATGCTCATCATCCTCATCACCGTGCAGGTCGCGCTGTCCTGGTACGGCCATGAGGTGGCCATCTCCACCGCCCGGGAGACGGTTCGGATAGTGCGCGACGGCGGCACCGCCCCGGCTCAGGTCGCTCAGGCCGAGGCCGACGGCGCCCGCTATGCCACGCGGGTGGGCAGCGGCCGTGCACTGACCGATGTCGACGTGCACGTCGACATAGACGGCGACGAGGCTCGGGTCACCGTGACCGGTGCCTCCATGGATATTGTCGCCGGCCTCGCCCCCGGCATCGAGGCCTCCGTCACCGCGCCGATCGAGACCTTCAGGGAGGACACATGAGGATCGCCGTGCGCACCTATTCCCGACGACGTGCGCGCCGTCGCCCCCGGTGGCGTGGCGAGCGCGGCACCATGTCGGTCGAAATGGTCCTTATCGCGCCCGCTCTGCTCATGGTGGTCATGCTCGTCGTCGCTGCAGGGCGCTGGGTCTCCGCGGAGGGCATGACCCAGGCCGCCGCCCGTGATGCCGCCCGCGCCGCCTCGATGGAACGCTCTGCCGGCACGGCGGCAGCGGCGGCCGCCTCCAGCCTGGCCGTAGCCGACACCGCCGCCGCCGAGTGCAGGTCCGACACGGACGTGTCCGGCTTCTCCCGTGGCGGCTCCGTGAAGGTGACCGTCAGCTGCCAGGTGCGGCTGGCCGACCTCGGGCTGGTCTTCCTGCCCGGCACCACAACCGTCACCTCCAGTTCGATCTCCCCGGTAGACACTTGGCGGGGAACCCGATGAACGCCTGTCGCAAGGAACGCGGATCCACCTCGGTATTCGCCGTAATCGTCGTTGCGGTGCTTATGGCCCTGGCCGGACTATGCATCGACGGCGGCCGGGTGCTCAATGCCCGTGCCACCCTGGCCGACACTGCCGAACAGGCCGCCCGTGCCGGCGCCCAACAGGTCTCCGCCGGGTCACTGCGTGGCGCTGGCGGAATCAGCCTCGATTCGGCGGGGGCACGTTCAGCAGCAGCCAGCTACCTGAATGCCACCGGCATCGGTGCGGACCGCTTCTCTGTTGTCACAACCGGCCAGGACGTGGTGGTCACGCTAGAGGACGACGTTTCCACGACCATGCTCCGCTTCGTGGGCGTAAGCACCGTGCACGTGAGTGTCTTCGGTGACGCCCACGCCGCAGTCGGCATCAACCAGGAGGAAATGTGACCCCTACACTTCAGCGCACGGCACCGGGTCCGGCTCGCTTCCGCGCGCCAACCCCGGAGCGGCGCGAGCCCCTGTGGCGCTCAATCCTGTCTGTGCTGGTGCTGGGGGCCGTAATCATCGGCCTGCCCTGCCTGCTGTTGTGGCAAGCTGGGCTGCCGCCGCTGCCGCGGCACCTGGACGCCTCACTGCTGACCCGCGCCGTCACCGCTGAGACCGTGCTCGGCGTGCTCAGCTGGGTGGTATGGCTCGCCTGGTTGCAATTCACTGTCTGCACCGTCGTCGAGGTGATCTCTGCGCTGCGCGGCCGCGGCCTGCCCGCGCATGTGCCGCTGGCGGGTGGCACGCAGGCACTTGTACGGCGGCTGGTGACTTCCGCGCTGGTGCTGGGCGCCGTCGCCGCTCCCGCTGCCGTCGCAGCGCCCGTGTCCGCCCCGGAACTCCCCCCGGTCGCGACCATGCAGACGCAGGCCGCCGACACGACGCCGTCACTGAGCCAGGCCGCTGCTTCCGCCACCAGCAGCGCGGACGGGCCCACCGAGGCGAGCTCCCCGGGAGAACAGGCTCAATCCGTCCGCTACATGCTCGGCGATACCGAGCTTCCCGCCGACATCGGGGCCGAACTCGTCGGGCAGCGCGTCTACGTGGTCCAGCCACCCGCCGGCCGCTATCACGACAATATGTGGGATATCGCCGAGCGCACCCTGGGCGACGGTCGTGCCTACCAGCAGATCTACGATCTCAACGTCGGCAGGGTCCAGCCCGACGGCCGCTCGCTGGAACTCGCCCGGCTCATTCAGCCCGGCTGGTACCTGATCGTGCCCGAATCCGCGCAGGACGTGGACCGCGTCGTCGCCGTGCCCGTCGAGGAGACCGCGCAGGCGGATGCCTCTGCGCCCAGTGCTACCGCCAGCAGTGACACCGCGGCGGGTACAAGCGATACGGTGGCGGCCGCCAGCAATGCGGCCGCCGCGGTGCCGGACGTGCCACCGGCCCAGATGCCCGCCATCGGCGCCCTCATGGCCGCCACCTTCACCGCCATCCTTGCCGATCGACGGCGCCGCGCCATAGCGGCGGCCCCGGGAGACGATGCGCTCGAACTCGAACGCCTCATGCGGGTGGGCGCCGACCCGGTCCGCGCGGACCGGTTGTATCGCATCCTGCGCTCGCTCGGCGCCGTGTCGGGGCGTCCCGAGCCCTACGCCGTCGTCATCGATGATGCGGCCTGCCGGCTGCTCCTGCCGCGCCCGCTCCCGCAACCGCCGCTCCCGTGGACCACCGACGACGACGGCTCTACCTGGAGCCTCCCGTCCGGGGACGAGCCGGCGGCGCCTGCCGGTGACGCGGACGGCGGCACAGCCCTGCCTGGACTGGTAACCATCGGACGCGACGAGAATGGGGCAGACATCCTCATCAACCTGGGGGCGGCGGACGGCGACGTGGTGGTTGGGGGAGAACCCACCATGGCCGCCGAACTCATTACCGCCCTCGCCCTCGAGCTCGGTACCAACCCGTGGTCACAGGGAGCCCTCGCATACACCCTGGGGCTGCCGGCGGTCCTGCAACGCATCGTCGGCGATCGCCTGCATGCTGTCGCCAGCCTCGACGACATCTCGCCGGCCCGGGCCGTGGACCCCGACAGCGTCCTCACCGGCCAGCGGCACACCCAGCAGACCTTCGTCCTGACCTCCGGTCAGGAAGCCACGAAACCGGGACAGCACGACCTCAGCCTCGTCAGGACCGGACCTTCTCGGGGTGCACGCTGGCGCATTGAGATCGATGCCTCCGGTATGGCGCGGATCGACCCGCTGGGCGTAGCCGTGACCGCCACCCGGGCAACGGGTGAGGAACTCGATGCGCTCGCCGGCCTGTTGGGCTCCGCGGCTCCCGCGCCTCCGGGAGACGATTCCCGTCCACCTGTGCCGGATCCGCCGCAGCCCCCGCTGTCCACGGTGGCGCTACGTTCGGCCGCCATCAGGATCCTGGTGCTGGGCCCTGCCAGCGTCGAGGCTCCGGGGACGGTCGACCCGGACCGCCGCGATCGGCTCACCGAGGCGGCGATCTGCCTCGCCCTGCACCCGCGGGGCATCCGCCCGGAGGCCCTCGGTGCCATGCTCTGGCCCCTCGGCGTCACCGGCGACGTGGTGGCCGCCATGGTGCGGCGCCTACGCGACTGGCTTGGCACCGACTCCCAGGGCATCCCGCATGTGCGCCAGGACGAGGAGGGACGACTGCTTCTCGGCCCGGACGTCGTCTGCGACTGGGACGTGCTGCGCTCCTTGCTGTCCGCCTCCCGACGCAGCGATATCCACCGCGAGGCAGAACTGCTGCTCGAGGCGCTGCGACTGGTGCGCGGTCCGGTGGGCGCTGGGATTCCGGCCGGCGGCTACGCCTGGCTGGCCCGTGTGCGCACCGCTCGCCAGGCCGACGCGCTCGTCACCGACGCCGCACACCGGGCCGCCCAATTACTGCACGACACCGACCCCGACGGGGCGGCGCTCGCGGTCGACACCGGACTACGGGTGGTCGACCTCGACCAGCGCCTGTGGCGGGATCGCTTGCGCCTTGCGGCCGCCCGCGGGCAGGACGAGCTACTCGACGAGGTTGCAGCCCTACTGAACGCCACCGGCGCGGACGAGGTCGCGGAAGTGGATCCGGCTACCGCGGCCCTCGTCGAGGAACTGGCCCCGGGCGCCTCTGTCCGCCGCGCCACCGCCTAAAGCAAGTAATCATGCGCGTACTGCTCAGTGTCCACCCCACCGCCGCCGACGGGCGACAGCCCCGCGACCTGATCGTCACCGCCCAACCGGAATCAACGGTCAGGGAGCTTGCCGACGCGCTCGATCACGCGCTGGTCGGCACGCCCGGCGGAGAGCTTCCGGAGCAGCCGCTCAAACTCGTGGTTGCGCGTCAGGACGATGTGCGCGAGCCACGCCGTCCGTCCCCCTCCCTGTGGACCGGCTCCACCCGATTGGACCCGGGGGCCAGGCTGGGGGAGGGGGCCGTGCACGACGGCATGGTGCTCGGCCTGGGCGGTCCCGCCAACCTGCCCGATGACGACGAGCCCGACGGCGTCGTCGAACTGCGGGTCGTCTCCGGCCCGGGCGCGGGCGCGGTGCACCGTCTTGGGCTGGGGCGCTACACGATCGGGGGTGCCGATGCCGACGTCCGCCTGGAGGAGCAGGAGGCCGGTGCCCTGGTTGACCTTGTCGTATTCTCCGGCGGCCGCGCCGTGCTCAGCCCGCGGGACGAGGCTGTTGACCGGCTCATGGAACCCGCCCCACTGCGGAAGCACGCCTTGCCGGGGCCGCTGGTCCTGGGACTGAAACGGGAGCCTGTCCTCGAGCGCCGGCGCGGAAGGCGGAGAAGCCGGAAGAAGGACGAGACCGACGCGGAGACCGTCAATACTCTGGAGGAACAGCAGCCCGACGCCCCCCGCAGCTTCCTGGAACTGGATCGCCGTGCGCTGCAACCCGACACCGTCTGGGAGGACGGAGCGGTGCTGTCCGTCGGGCACAGCCAGCTGGTCATCGGCCCGGTGCCAACCGCGGACGCGGTAGCCACTCCAACTCCGGGCGAGCCCACCATCGACTTCAACCGGCCCCCGCGCCTGGCCCGCCCCACGCGGGAACGGGTATTCACCCTGCCGCGTGAGCCCCAGCAGCCCCGCAAACCGCCATTTCCGTTCGCGCTGCTCCTGTCGCCACTGGTGATGGGCGGCGGCCTGTACCTGATGACCCACCGGACGACGACGCTGTTGTTCGTGCTGCTGTCCCCGCTCATGATGCTGGCCAACCGCATGCAGGGCCGCTCCAGCCGCAAGCGCGTCTACCGTGACGAAGTGCGGCGCTACCGCCAGCAGAAGGCCGCGACCGAGTCCGCCGCCCACCGGGCCCTACTGGAGGAACGCGGCCTGCGCCGCCTTGACTCTCCGGACCCGGCGGAGGTCCTGCTGCGAGCCACCGGCCCCCGTTCGGGGCTGTGGGAGCGCCGCCCCAGCGACCCGGACTGGCTGGACCTGCGCCTGGGCACCGCGGACGTGCCCAGCGAGGTTGTCCTTCAGGACCCCATCCGCGCCTCATACGAGGAGCCGCTGCGCTGGACCGTCCCAGACGTCCCGGTGACGCTTGGACTCGGGCGGCTCGGCGCCGTAGGCGTTGCCGGAGAGAAGCGGCACCGGGTGGCCGCATGGCTGGTGGCCCAGGCATCCGTGCTGCACTCCCCGGCCGAGCTGGACCTGGTCATCCTGACCGACCCGGGACGGCAGGATCCGGGCCGGTCCGAGTGGGACTGGGCGCGTTGGCTGCCGCACCTGCGCACCCCGGAGGGTGTCGGGGCCAGGGCGCGCGTAGGACTCGACGAGGAGACCGTCACCCGACGCATCAACGAACTGCTTGAGACCATTGAGTCCGGCCCGGCGGAAGGGATCAGTGGACGCCCCGGCCGCATCCTGGTGGTGCTGGACGGGGCGCGGGCACTGCGCCTGGCTCCCGGCATGGTGCGCATTCTGCGCGAGGGCCCCCAGCACGGCATTCACCTGCTGTGCCTGGATACGGATCGGACAGCCCTACCGGAGGAATGCCGCGCCGTGGTCGCCACCGGGCCGGGCCCGGTGACTCTCGCAGAGACCGACCGCGATGAGATTGAGCAGGTCAACTTGGATCTCGTGCCCGCAGGGTGGTGTGAGCGGGTGGCCCGGGCCTTGGCCCCGATCCGTGATGTGTCCGCGGCCGCCGCGGAAGGCTCGATCCCCACCAGCTCCAGATTCTTGGACGTGGTCGGCATGCCCGAACCCAACGGCCAGAGTGTGCTGGAGGCATGGCAGCGGGTGGGGCGTACCACCCGAGCCATCATCGGAGAAGATGCGGAGGGATTGTTCGCCGTGGACATCCGCGCCGACGGGCCGCACGCACTGGTGGCCGGCACCACCGGCTCGGGTAAGTCCGAGCTGCTGCAAACCCTGATCGCCTCCCTGTGCGTAGGCAACTCGCCCGATGACATGACCTTCGTACTGATCGATTACAAGGGCGGTGCTGCCTTCAAGGACTGCTCCCGGCTGCCGCACACCGTGGGCATGGTCACCGACCTCGATGGGCACCTTACGGCCCGGGCACTGGAATCGCTCGGTGCCGAATTACGCCGGCGCGAACTGCAGCTGGCACGCGCCGACGCCAAGGACATAGAAGACTATGTGGCGGCCATGAAGCCCGGGGACGAGCCCATGCCACGGCTCATGATCATCATCGATGAGTTCGCCGCGCTCGTGGCGGAGCTGCCCGACTTCGTCACCGGTCTGGTGGATATCGCGCGCCGGGGACGCTCCCTGGGTGTGCACCTGGTCCTGGCCACGCAGCGGCCCGCCGGCGTGGTCTCCGCCGAGATCAAGTCCAACACCAACCTGCGCATCGCCCTGCGCGTGACCGACGAGGCCGATTCCGACGACGTCATCGAATCGGCGGCCTCCGCGCAGATCCCGCCGTCCATCCCCGGACGCGCATATGCCCGGCTGGGGCACGCCAGCCTACGGCAGTTCCAGGCCGCACGGGTAGGTGGGCGCCCCCGCGGCGCCCTGCCGCAGGCGGCGCTGCGCACCAGCGCCCTGACTTTGGCGGAGATGTCCCGTCCCGAGGCGGCCGCGCCCCAGCTGGAGGAGGACGTCTCGATCCCCACCGATCTGGCCACGCTCGTAGACGCCATGAACCGGGCCCACGAGGAAACCGGGCGGCCCACCCCGCACAGCCCGTGGCTGGCCCCTCTGCCCGAGAACGTGACCCTCGACCAGTTGGAGGAACGACAGGACGCCGAGACCTCGGGTGCGGATGCCACGCAGACGAGTGATGACGAGACGGCCACTCCAGAAGCCGAGGCCGAGCTGAGGGCGCGGGGCTTGCTGCCCCCGCTGATCCTCGGACTGGAAGACATCCCCTCCGAGCAGGCTCAGCGGGTGATGAGCTGGGACTACACGCGGGCCGGGCACCTCGGCGTAGCGGGGGCGGCGCGATCCGGTCGTTCGTCGCTGCTGCGTGCACTCGCCGTAGCGGCCGCGCGCACCGCCTCGCCCGAAGACCTGCACATGTACGGCATCGACGCCGGTACCGGAGCGCTGTTGCCGCTGGTCTCCCTGCCACACACCGGCGCAGTGGTCACCCGCGACCAGCCCGAACGGTTGCGTCGGCTCACCGACCTCCTGAGTAAGGAGGTCAGCCGCCGCCAGCAGGCGCTCGCCGTCGCCGGATTTGCTTCGATCACCGAGCAACGAGCCGCGGTCACGCCCTCGGAGCGCATGCCCTACCTGTTGCTGCTACTGGATCGCTGGGACGGCTTCAAGGCGGCCTTCGAACAGGTTGACAACGGGCTGCTCCTGGATCGGATGGAGACGCTGCTGCGGGAGGGGCCCGCCGCCGGGCTGCGCGTCGTCATCTCCGGCGACCGCGGCACCTTCAGGGGGCGCATGGGCATGATGCTCGAGGATCGGATCGTGCTGCGCATGCCCGCCGCGGAGGACTTCGAACTAGTCGGCATGCGCAGCCGTGACGTGCCCCAGTCCATGCCTCCTGGACGCGCCTTCCGCAGCGGGACTAGCGTGCGGGAGGTACAACTCGCGTTGCTCGACGCCGACGCAGCCGGTACTGCTCAGGTTGCCGCGGTGCACCGGGAGGGCGAGGAGGCCAAGCAGCGCTGGGGGAAGATTCCGGCGGCCCGTCGGCCCGCGCGCGTGGACGAGTTGCCGCTGGCTATTACGACCGCCGATGCGCTGGCGCTGGGGCCGCGGCCGACTCCGGGCGAATTCGCGCTCGCGGTGGGCGGCGACACGCTGTCCATGCTTCCGCTACGCATGGACGAGGTCGGCAACGGCGTGCTGGTGACGGGGCCGCGGCGCTCGGGCAAGTCGACGGCCCTGTGCTTCGGGCTTCGAACCGCGCTGGACGGCGGCGCCCCGGTGATCCTCGTACTCGCCCGCCGGTCGCCGGTGAGCGAATTCCGAAACCACCCCCGGGTCGTTGGAGTGCTGGACAGTTCGGCCAAGGCCGACGACCTGCGGAAGCTATTGCAGGTCCACGGCACGCAGACCCTCGTCGTGGTGGATGACTACGACGTGCTGGGCAATGATCATGCCCTGGTGAAAGTGTTTGAGGAGCACGTCAAGGCATGCCGTGACCAGAGCGGTGGCGTGCTGGTGGCCAGTGGCGTGGACGAGCTGACAGGCATGTACCGGGGCCTGATGACTCTGATTAAGCGGAACCGGACCGGGCTCATCCTGGCTCCGCGCTCTTCGCAGGACGGCGAGGTCTTGTCCGCCCGCCTGCCCCGTTCCGTGGGGCAACCCGTTCCGTTGGGGCGCGGCATCCTGGTCAGATCGGGCACTTGGGCCTGGGCACAAGTGCCCAGCGGCGGCAGCGCGGGCTAGGCCCTGGGCCGCCTGATGCTAAGGGGTGTTGGTGGGGTGTGGGGTGGTGTGGGGGCCGAGGTCGGTGGTGATGGCGGTGGGGTCGAGGGTGGCGTCGGCGCGTTGGAGGGCGGCGTCCAGTAGGTCTAGGGGCGCGGGTGCGCCGGGTTGGTTGGTGTTGGATACGGTGGTCAGGACGATGATGCCGGGCTCTTGGCCGTTGTTGGTGGTGACGGCGGCGTAGATGCGCTCAATATGGTGCTGGGCGCCATCCTCACCGGTGGTGGTGATGGTGAAACCTGCCAGGGTGTCCGGCAGGCCCTCAGTGGCGTGGAAGGCACCGGTCTCGGATTCGGGTGGACCCACGGACCAGAACTGGGTCTCCTCTTTGGTGCCATCGCAAGCGGCAATGTCCTCGGCTATGCTCGCGAAGCTTCCGTTGGGCCTTGTAGTGGTCAGGGCGAGGGCGAGAGTCTCATACACCGTGGCGTCGCCCACTTCATACTCGACGGTGACCGCGTGATCGGGGTCAGACAGTAGAACGAGACCGTGAACACTGGGCTCGATGCCCCCGCAGAGTACTTCCACACGTTTTCCGGGGTAGGCGGCCTGGCTGGTTGCTCCGGGGACGTCTGCGAGCGTCAGAGCTGTGGCGGGGATGGGCTCCGGCGTGGCGGTCGCCTCCTGACCGGCGCCACCGTGACCGCAACCAGCAAGGAGGAAGGACGCCAGGACCAGCGGCAAGAACGATCGAAGACTACGCGCGCGTCTCATGGGTAGCGTTCCTGGAATTGCTGATCAAAACTGTTCTTCACTTCGCCGACGGCATCACCCATGCATCCCGGGGTGTCGGCCAGCATCTCTAGTTCGGTGTTCGCTCTCTTTTTCTCCTCGTCGCTCAAATGTTCGTATTCTTGCGGTGTAATTAGTCGGTAGGTGCCGTCAGGATCTTGGACGGTGGCAGTGGAATAACTGTCGAGAGTGTGGCCTGAGTCGGGGTCTTGGTAGCCGTTGAGGCCCGCGGCGTCGGCGGCCCAGAGCATGCGGCGCATGTAGGAGGAGTAGGCTGCATTTCTGATGGCTCGCCGTTTCTCGTCGGTATTGTCGTCACCGTTCCGCCAGAGGCTGGTGTCGTCCTTCAGCAGGTCAATCAGCGTGCTTGAGTCACACACGGCTGCATCGTCAAAGGCGTCGGAGACACATTGTTGGGCGAGCTCGGCGAGCTCGGAGGCGGGCTTGTTAGCCAAATCAGTCCACGCCTGAGCGAACCGGTAGTCCGGATTTGCCGCTCCCCGGATACCTCCCGTACCGATGGCATTTGTAGTACCGCCTTCAACCTCGGCCCAATAGTCGGCAAAGATCGTCAGGTCTTCTTCGTCGCTGCCTGGCGGTAGTGAGTTGAGCTCCGCGTTGTTGACAGCGGTGCGCAGGTGGATCATAGCTCGGCCGTCGCGGCCGATAACCCCTAGAATCACGTCTAGGCTCATGCGGTTGAACCAGGGGCTGTTCGGGATCTTTTGGCCGGTTGCTGTGGTGAGGGTGTAGGTGCCGGGGTATTCCCAACCCCCGGTGGCGTAAGAGACGATCAGGGAATCCATGTAGGCCTCAAGGATGTGTTCGAGGGACTGTGCACCTTCAACACCGCGCTTGCCGTGCTTGACGCGCTTGACGCCGAAGTCCTTCCGGCGCGCCATGGCTTCGATGCCGAATGCGGCAACGTTCGCGCACGCCTGACGATCGATCGTCATGAAGTCGGTTGTGGTTGAGGCGGAGTCCAGGGCTGCGGCGATGCCGGACAGGTCGCCGTCGTAGACGTGCTCACCGACCCAGTACTCAACGCGGCCATCGTCGCCGGTGAAGAACTTGTAGGAGGCGCGGCCGTGGGCACCCAGGTCATGCATGATGATCGTGGGGATGTCGTGGGCCCAATCCTCGTCGGCCTCCTCGACCATGCCCGGAAGGAAGCGTGGTCGGCCGTTCCACGCCCAATCGTGTGGGTACCCCGCTGCTGCCGCCTGCCGTTGGATTCGGTCCATCTTGTCGGCTGCGCCGAGGATGAGCTCGTCGTTGGCTCCACTGGCGTCGTAGAGGAGATATGCCAGGGACTCGTTGCGGTTGCCGAGCTGGTAGTAGAGGGAGGCGGGGTCCGGGTACGCCGCCGCCTCGACCAGGTCGGCGCCGAACCGCCGGGCATAGCCCAGTTCCCACTTCTTCGACGCGGCTCCCAGGGATCGTTTCAACTGGCCCAATGTCTTCCGGGCCAATTCGCTCTCGGCGTCACTGGCCCGGTGGGTCAGGCCCACATGATCACCCACCGCCTCGGTCAGTGCCAGCGTCCCATCGGCACCCAGACCACTGAACATGGCAGCGAGGGCATCGGAGTCGTCGCACGAGGTTTCCAGAAAACTGCTCAGCTTGCCCAGGGTGAGCTCGTCGGCATCTTCCTGTCGGAGGACTGCGGTGGTGAAGCCATCCAGTGGAATCGCATCCACGGAGGTGGTTGGCTTGTCATGGCAGGCGGCCAGCGAAGCCGCGACCGGCAAGGCGGCGAGCGACATACGGAGAAATATGCGTCGAGAGTGGTGGCTCGGTGTGTCGGTGGAACCGGTCACGACAACCTTTCATCTATCACTGGCAGCTGTTTGGCGTCCACAACACTGGCGTGCCGTCCCGGCGGGACTGGATGCCGGCACCCGTTACCATATCGTGCCTCAATGCTCCTGCGCTGTCTTCGCCGCTAAGGGGTGTTGGTGGGTTGGGGTGTGGTGTGGGGGCCGAGGTCGGTGGTGATGGCGGTGGGGTCCAGGGTCGCATCGGCGCGTTGGAGGGCGGCGTCGAGCAGGTCCAGGGGCGCTGGTGTTGCGGGTTGGTCGGTGTTGGACACGGTGGTCAGCACGATGATGCCGGGGTACTCGCCGTTGTTGGTGGTGACGGCGGCGTAGATGCGCTCAATATGATGCTGGGCGCCATCCTCACCGGTCGTGGTGATGGTGAAGCCCGCCAGGGTGTCCGGCAGACCCGCAGTGGCGTGAAAGACGCCCTCTCCGGACTGTATTATGTCTTCGGGCCAGTACTGGGTGGTGAGTTCAGTGCCGTCGCAAGCGGCAATATCCTTGGCAATACCGGCGAAACGCCCGTTGGGCCATATAGTGTTCAGGCCGAGGGTGAGTGTCTCATAAACCGTGGCATCGCCCACTTCGTACCCGATGGTGACTGGGTGGTCCGGCTCTAACGACAGAGCAATACTCCGAATGCCCTCTTCGATACCTCTGCAGAGCACTTCCATGCGTATTCCGTGGTAGGCGGCCTGTGTGGTTGCTCCGGGGATGTCCGCGAGTGTCAGGGCGGTGGCGGGGATTGGCTCCGGGGTGGCGGTCGCCTCCTGATCGGTGCCACCGTGACCGCATGCAGCTAACATGCCTGTCGCTAGCGCCAGAATCAAGAGTGATCGAAAGCTATGTGTGTGGCTCATGAGTAGCGTTCCTGGAACTGCTGATCGAAGTGGGTCTTGACGTTGGCGCTAGCGGTTCCCATTCCATCTGCGCTCTTCGCTAGGCTTTCCAGCTGGGTGTCCGCAGTTGCCTTGTCTTCGTCGCTCAGACGTTCGTATTCTTGCGGGGTGATGAGTCTGTAGGTGCCGTCCGGCTCTTGAACGCTGGTGATGCTGTCACTGTTCAGCTCTTGGCCGGAATTGGGATCTTGGTATCCGTTTAGGCCAGCGGTATCAGCCGCCCAAAGTAGCCTGCGCATGTAGGAGCGGTAAGCCTCGTCAGCAATGACTTCCTGCCTGTCAGTTTCTGCGTCCGCATTGCTCGCCCAAGTGTTGCTTGCCTCTTGCTGGAGGTGGTTGATCAGGGCGTCCGAGGCCCAGCCAGCACCCTTGGTGGTTCCCGGTGGGGCGAAGGTTTTGATCAGGCCTGCTAGCTCGGAGGCGGGCTTGCCTGCCAGATCGATCCAGGCCTGCGCATACTCATCGTTTGATTTCTCCGCGTCAATGGCGCCGGTACCAATGGCATTGGCTATGCCGCCCTCGGTGGCGCCCCAGTCATTTGCAATTACAGTAAGCTGGTCACGGGTGGTTCCTTGGGGCACTGATTTGAGTTCGGCGCTGTTGACGGCGGTGCGCAGGTCGATGAGGGCCTGTCCGTCGCGACCGACGACTCCGAGTACCGCATCCAATGTCTCCTCGCTCAGGGACTGTCGGCGATTGTTTGGCCGGCTGCTGTGGTGAGGTCGTAGGTCAGATCGCTTCCTCCGGGTCTGCTAAGTGAGTCCGCATAAGTGTCGACCAGGGAGTCCATGTAGGTCTCAAGGATGTGCTCAAGTGACTGGGCTCCCTCGACTCCCCGTTGGCTGCGTTCGACGCCGAAGTCGTCCCGGCCCGCGAGGGCCTCAAGGCCGCGCGCGGCAATGCTGGCCGTTTCCTGCTTGTGGGCTCTCATAAGGTACGGGGAGGTCGAGGCGGAGTCCAGGGCGGCAGCGATACCGGACAGATCACCGCTGTCATAGGCGTACTGGCCCGCCCAGTAGTCGACCCGACCATCGTCGCCGGAGAAGAACTCGTAGGAAGCGTAGGGGTGGCCTCCCAGGTCGTGCATGATGATCGAGGGAATGTCCAGGGCCCAGGCCTCGTCCGCCTCGTTGATCATTGCTGGGAGGAAGCGTGACGGCGTACCCCAGTTCCATGGGCTCGGCATGCCGCGTTCGTCGGCCTCGTGCTGTAGCTCATCCATCTTCTCCGCCGTACCCAGGATGAACTTATTGCCTGCGGTGGTGTCGTACAGGAGGTAGGTTAGGGACTCATTGCGGTTCTCGAGCCGGTAGTAAGAGGAGTCAGGATCCGGGTACGCTGCTGCCTCCACCAGGTCGGCACCGAACTGCTGGGCGTAGTCCGGCTCCCACTGCTTGGTAGCGATCTCGAGTCCCTCCTTGAGCTGCGCGAGTGTCTTCTGGGCCATCTCGCTCTCGGAGTCGCTGGCGCCGTAGGCCAGGCCCACATGGTTACCCACCGCCTCGGTCAGCGCCAGCGTCCCATCGGGACCCAGACTGCTGAACAGGGCAGCATTAACGTTCTGGTTGCCGCCCCACGTGTCCAGATACTTGCTCAGGGTCTCCAGGCGCGGATCGCCCTTCTCATAGTCGGAGGTAGCGATGTCGGTGCCGAGAGACGCGATCGCCTCGCCAAGAGCGGTCTCCATCTCCTCCAGGGTGTCCGGGTCCTCGCCATCGACCTCGTAGCTCACCTCCCCGGACTCGGGCAGGTTGCCCTCACTGTCGGAGTTGATCAGCACAATCCAGTCGACCTTCGCCGACAGGAAGGTCGACTCGTCTTGCAGGCTTTCCACGTAACCAGGAACCTCCGCCAGGGACGACGTCGACAGGTACAGTCTGCGTCCCTCCGACGCGCTGGTGTCATACAAGTCCTCCACACTGTCCGCAAGACCGGACAGAGAGGTGGCCGCGGAACGCAGATCCTCAATATTGACCTTGACCAACGTCATGACCGCACATCCTCCTCAAACAGGGCCAGGAAATATCCACCATTGCGTGGCAGACGGAGCCTCACTCCCAGGCCGCTGCCACGTCTTGACACACCTTCGTACAGACATGACCGAAGCCGTTAGGCGGAGTAAGGGAGAAGGCAATCGCCGCATTGAGATCCGAGGAGTGGTCCCCGATGGCGTCCCGGTAGAGGTTCTTCTGAAGATCCCCATCGGTGCTGTCAGCGTCGCCGCACATGCATGGCCTCCCAGCAGGGTTCGAGGAACAAAGCTGCCGTTACTGTACCGTGTCGTTACGCAGGATGGGTGTGCGCCAGCTCACGCAACCGTCTTGTTTGAGGTTCTATCGGGTCTGGTAGCGCACTCCGATGGCTGCTATGGTCAAATTGTGATTTTCCCGTGCGCGATGTTCCTGGGAGGTTCCTGATGAGGTTTGGTGTGCGTAAGCGGGCCGGCGCGGTAGTGGGGGCCGTGCTGCTGGCGGGGGCGTCCCTGATGGCATGCTCGTCCGGCTCCGACGAGGGCGGCCTGGACATCCCGACTTTTGATCCGGAGGCGATGGCCTCGGAGGATGCGGCTGCGTCGGCGGCGGCAGCGGAGGCATCCGCCTCGGCCGAAGCGTCTGCTTCCGCGGCCGGTGTGGTGAGCGCGGAGTCGCTGACCGATGCGGAACTGGGCTATTACGTGGTGTCGATCCCGGAGGATCTCGACGAGGCGCAGGCGCAGGTGCTGGCGGACTACGTGGCCTACGACAAGGCCACCTGGCGGGTCTGGTTCACCGGGGAGGGCATTGACGACGTCGCCCTGGTCGCCACCGGGGACTTGTTGGATCGGATCTATGAGAACTACTCGAACCTGAACGGCGAGCACTCCAACCCCCCGGTCAGCGTCGGAATCAGCGAGGTGACCGTCACCGACGACGGCACACTCGCAAACATCACCACGTGTGTAGATCGTACAGAGATGACGGATGTGGACGCTGACGGCAACGACATCACCGACCCCGCCACGCAGAATCGGGTGGAGTACTCCACACAAATGGCTCCTGGTTCAGAGGGCGAATGGCTCGCTTATGAGGAGACGGCGTTGTCCTGGGATGAGTGCACTACGGGGGAGGACCGGTGAATAAGGATACCGGACTCAGAGCCCTGCTGGTCATGTTGATGGTGTTGTCGGCCGCTCTCCCAGCTTCGGCCGCGTATGCGGTCGGTGAGCGTCACAGCGAGTCTGGTCCCGCGGTGTCGGTTGGTGGTACGCAGTCGTCCGATGGCGGGGCTTCGCTGGAGGCGTCGGTGACGGTGACGTACACGATGGCCAGCGGTGGGGCGGTGGATGTTCCAACCACCACGACTTCGCAGGTGACGTCGGTGGCGCCGTCTTGCGGATACAAGCCTGGCCGTACGGGCGCGGAAGCGGCCGAGTTCATTGGCGGATTCGGCGATGAGAAGGCGAACAGGGCGGTGGCCGCCATGTACCCGGGCTGGGAGGACTATGTAGACGACACCACGGGGCGCTGGTGGACGCGCTACTGCGACGAGTCGGCCTTTGCGGATCAAGACGCTTACGTTGAGGCGGCACGGGAGTTCAACGCAGAGCACCCGTGGCACGTGTGGGTGGCCGAGGGCGAGGACCCTCCGGACTCTGAGGTAGATCCGGCCGCGTTGGCGTCTGCGGTGTGGACGAGCGTGAGCGCGGACATTCCGTCTCCTAGCATTGACCGGAATCCTACGATCGGTGAGTCCCAAGCGACTGTTGTCGGTTTTGATACCTGGGTGTGGGCTACGGCGGATACACCTACGCGGGTGGAGATTGTTGCCGCGGTGGGCTCGACCAGCGTGACGGTTATTGCTACATCGTCGGGGCTGGATCTTTCGGCGCAGGACGCCGAGGCCGATTGCACGGGCTTCGGGATTCCGTGGACTCCTGCTAACGATGCTAAGGGCACCGACTGCGTTATCGTATTCGACCGTTCCAGCGCTCATCTGGGCGGCACTACCCCGATGAATGTCGATGTCCAGTACAGCGCGTCGTGGAAGTCGACTACGGATCGTTCGGGTTACCTGGGTGCCCTGACCACTACCAGCACTGTTGAGATCCCAGTCGCTGAGATCCAGGCCCTGAACACCAACACCCGCCAGCCCTAGGTCGTGCATCGCCCCGGCACGGGGCGGGAGGTCGAGATGCCGCTCAGCCGATCCCGGCGATGGGCGCCGACAGTGGCGTGCCGGAGGCGTCCCGACGCTCGTCGGGGTCCGGCAGGTCGACCGGCTGGCCGCCACTGCCCACGGCGCGCGCCGGACCGACCCCCACCCAGGCGAGTACCAGCTGATCCTCGCCGCGCAGGAAACGCTGCGCGCGCACGCCCCCGGTCGCCCGGCCCTTGGCCGGGTAACGGTCCAGGGGAGTGACCTTCACGGAGCCGGAACCGGTCCCAGGCAGCGCTCCCGCGCCGTCCGCGACTGTGACCACCACGGCCTCGGCCAGCAGGTCGACGGGCACGGATGCTCCGGCGACGACGCGAGCACCCTCGTGCAGGGCCACCCCCGCCATGCCGCCGGCACCGCGCCCCTGCGGGCGCACCTTGGCCGCCTCGAAGCGCAGCAGGCGGGCATCGGAAGTCACCAGCACCAGCATGTCGGAGTCCGCGGCCGCCCCGGCGAAGACCACCCGGTCGCCGTCGGCCAGTGCGATCACCTCCCAGGCATCGCTGTGCTTGGGTTCGCTCCCCGGCTTCACCCGCTTAACCACGCCGCCGGCGGTGGCCAGCACAATCGGGGTGCCAGACGTATCTCCGGGGGAGCCGACGGGCACCAGGCCCACGATCCGCTCGTCCGGCTCGACATCCGCCAGCAGCCGCGCGGGCTGCCCGCCGGCCAGAGACGGCGCCCCCTCCAGGCGCGGCACCTCCGGGGTGGACAACACCTCCATGCGCACCAGCCGACCCGTATCGGTGATCGCACCGACGTGCCCGCGCGCCGTCGTCGCCACCTGGGAGACGAGGGCGTCATGGCGCTGCCGCCCGCCCGAGCGCGGCACCGGCTCCGCCCCACCCACACGGGCCACCAGCCCGGTGGCAGACAGCAGCACCCGACACGGGTCATCCGGCACCGTCAACGGCACCTCCCCGGCCCCTGCCATCAGGCTGACCGCGGCGGCCTGTCGCATCGCCTGCGAGGCGCCGCCACCGGCACCACCGGGCGCGCCCACGCCGCCGTTCAGCGCCCCCGCGCCCGTGCCCGCAGCCTCCAGCAGCACGGTGCGCCGCGGCGTGCCGAACTCCTCCGCCACCGCCGCCAGCTCGCGGGACACGGTGTCACGCAGCAGCGACTCGTCGTTCAAAATCGCCTCCAGCTCGGCGATCTCGGCCGCCAGCTCGTCGCGCTCCTTCTCCAGCTCGATCACGGAGAACTTGGTCAGGCGCCGCAGCTGCAGCTCCAGGATGTAGTTGGCCTGCGGCTCGGACAGGTCGAACACCTGCATCAGTCGCCGGCGGGCCGTGGCCGCGTCCTCGCTGGAGCGGATCACCTGAATGACCTCGTCGATGTCGACGATCGCGATCAGCAGGCCCTCCACCAGGTGCTGGCGCTCGCGTCGCTTGCCCAGGCGGAACCGGGTGCGCCGCTCCACCACCGTCAAACGGTGGCGGACGAATACGTCCAGCAGCTCCCGCAGGCCGAGCGTGCGCGGCTGGCCGTCCACCAGGCACACGTTGTTGATGCCGAAGGAGTCCTCCAGCGGCGTGTGCCGGTACAGCTGCGCCAGCACCGCCTCGGGGTTGTAGCCGTTCTTGACCCCGATCACCAGCCGGGTGCCGTGCTTGCGGTCGGTCAGGTCCGCGACATCGGTGATGCCCTGCAGCTTCTTGGAGGACACCGTCTCCTTGATGCGGGCGATCACCTTCTCCGGCCCCACCAGGTAGGGCAGCTCGGTGATCACAATGCCCTTCTTGCGGGCGGTGATGTTCTCAATGCGGGCCGTGGCGCGGGTGGAGAACTTGCCGCGGCCGGTGCGGTAGGCCTCCCGGATCCCGTCCAGGCCCACGATCATGCCGCCGGCCGGAAGATCCGGCCCCGGCACGAAGGCCATCAGCTCCTCCAGGGTGGCGTCCGGATGCGCCAGCAGGTGCCTGGCCGCCGCCACCACCTCGGTGAGGTTGTGCGGCGGCATATTGGTGGCCATGCCCACCGCGATGCCGGAGGCGCCGTTGACCAGCAGGTTCGGGAAGGCCGCCGGCAGCACCTCCGGCTCGGTGAGGGTGTAGTCGTAGTTGGGGGCGAAATCGACCGTGTCCTCGTCGATGTCCGCCGTGAGCGACAGGGCGGGTGCGGCCAGCCGCGCCTCCGTATAGCGGGGCGCGGCGGGGCCGTCGTCCAGGGAGCCGAAGTTGCCGTGCCCGTCCACCAGCGGCAGTCGCATGGTGAAGGGCTGCGCCAGCCGCACCAGCGCCTCATAAATGGCCACGTCCCCGTGCGGGTGCAGCCGCCCCATGACGTCGCCGACCACGCGGGAGGACTTCACGTGCGGCCGGTCCGGGCGCAGTCCCATCCGGTCCATCTGGAACAGGATGCGCCGCTGTACCGGCTTGAGCCCGTCCCGGGCATCCGGCAGGGCGCGCGCGTAGATGACGGAGTAGGCGTACTCCAGGAAGGAGGTGCGCATCTCCGTGGGCAGGTCCTGCTCGACGATGAGATGGTCGGTGGGCGGGGGCGTCGGCGGGGCGGACTTCGGCATAGTCGCATTGTGGCCCGCCGCGGCTTCGCCAAGGGGGCAACGACACCCGGGTGCGGCGGCAACAATGGCATGATCTGCCCCATGACGTGGACTGCACAGGCTCGCCCCGGGGATGAGGCCCCCACCCCGATGTCGTTGGTCGACGAAGTCACCCGCGCCGGCTACTACCCAGAACTCGTGCTCGGCACCCTGAACACGGCCGTCGCGGGAGAGGAGATCCTCGCGGACCTGGTGCAGGCCGAGACCGTGTTCGACGACGCCGTCCACCGGCACCTGACCGTTCTGGCCCTGACCTCCACCCGCCTGGTTATCGTCCATGTGGACGACGCCCCCCGCGAGGACGGCCTGCCCGGGGCCCTGGCCACCAGCGAGGCCGTGCCCGTTTCCCGCATCAACTCCGTGGGCCTGACTCGCGGCGTGTCCGAGCCGGCCAACGGCGGGGGCCGGCTCACGGAAATGACCCTCGCCCTGGCCTGGGGCTCGGTGCGCCGCATCGACCTGGAGCCCGCCGCCTGCGGTGACCCCGAATGCCAGGCCGACCACGGCCTGACCGGCGTGTCCGTCCCCGACGACATCGTGGTGCGTGTGGCCGCCGGCGTCGAGGGCGACGAGGCCCTGGCCCGCGCCGAACACTTCGCCCGGGTCCTGTCCGCCGCCACCGCCCGGGCGGCGGCACACGCATGAGCACTCCACAGCTGCGCCAGGTACTGGCCGCTGCCGCCGTCGGCGCCGGGCTGACGCTGCAGGCGGGACCACCGGGGGCGATCACCGCCGCCGAGGCCCTGTCCGCCGCCACCGATTGGGGATTGGCCAATCCAGACGCCGACACCCGCGCAGGGGTCGTCGTCGTCCTCGTCGACGGACTCGGCTGGCGGCAGCTCCAGGAGCGTCGCGGACACGCCCCCACCCTGCGTGCCTGGCTGGGCGACGCCGATTCCACCCCCGGTGGGGGCGTCGCCCGCACCTGTGCCCCCTCGACCACGGCCGCCGCACTGACCACTTTGGGCACCGGCGCGCTGCCCGGGGTCACCGGCATGGTCGGCTACAGCGTGCTCAACCCGCGCGTGGGCCGCGACCTGCCCGGTGACACCACCCCGGACGCCGCCCAGAACCTGTGCCTGATCACCTGGGAGGGCACCGCCCCCGACCCGCGCCGCTGGCAGGACGTGCCCACCGTGTTCGAGCGCCTCGCCGCCGGCCCGCGCGCCGCCGGGCCCACCTCGCTCGCCGTCACCATCGGCCCGGCTCGTTTCGCCGGGTCGGGGCTGACCGAGGCGGCCCTGCGCGGCCCGGCGCACCTGGGCGCCGACCGCATGGAGGACCGGCCCGCGCTCGCCGCCGGCGCCCTGGAGCGCGGCGTGCCCCTGGTGTACCTGTACGTGGGCGAACTCGATCATGCCGGCCACCGCCACGGCTGGCGCTCACAACAGTGGCTGCGTCAGCTCGAACGACTGGACGTCACCATGGCGGAGTTGCTGCGACGCGTGCCCACGGGCACCCGCGTGCTGCTGACCGCGGATCACGGCATGGTGGACACCGACGCCGCGCACCGCCTCGACCTGACCGCGCACCCCGCCCTGGCTCGTGACGTGGTCGCGGTCGCCGGGGAGCCGCGCTTCACTCAGCTGTACGTGCCGCACTCCGACCCGGAGGCGGCCGCGGCGGTCGCCGACCGCTGGCGCAGCGTGCTGGGGGAGCGGGCCGCGTGGGTGGGTACTCGCCGGGAGGCCGCCGGCCTGCTGGGCCCGGTGGGGGAGCGCGCCGAAAGCGTCCTGGGGGACGTGCTGGTGGCCATGGCCGACAACTGGGTGGTGGTCGACCCGCGCGTCCACTCCGAGAGCGCAATCGCCATGCCGGGCGTGCACGGCTCCCTTACGGACACCGAAATGACGGTGCCGCTCCTGCTGGCTCGGGCCTGAAGTCTGGAGGCCCGGGGCGGGCACGCGCCCCTGTTGGGGGAGTGCGGACGGTTACTCCGGTTTGGCGCCGAAGACGATCTCATCCCAGGAGGGCACCGACCGGCGGGAACGCCGCTTGGGCTTGGGCGCGGGCGCCGCCGGCATCTCCGGGAGGGCGTCCTGAGTGGCGGCAGCGTCACCGGAGGCGTCACTGGACTCCGCCTGCTTCGGAGTGGGGGCCGTGGGGGCGGCGTGCAGTCGGCTGCCCGCCGGATGGTTGCCGGTGTGGGCGCGGCGCCGCTCCGACATGGAGACCACCTGCGCCTGCCCCTGGGCGGGAGTGTCCGGTGCCGGGCTCTCTGATTGCGCCGCGGTGGTGTCATCCTCCTCGGGGGCCTGCGTCTCGATTCGGCGGCCACGGTTGGAGGCCAGGTCCGCCAGCAGCGCCTCGGTGGAGTCTGCCGGCGGCTCCGGGGCCGCGGCCGGGGTACGCGCCGACGCCGGGGAGGCCGCGCCCGGTGCGGCGGAGTCCTGGTCGAAGACGGCCGGTCGGCGTCCGGTTCCGGCCTCCGTCAGCCAACGGGCCTCGTCGTCCAGGGCCGACACGGAGCGGGCCGTCAGGTCCAGCTCCCAGCGCGCCCGCTTCGCCTGCGCGCCCTGCACGAAGGTAAGGATGATCTGCCATGGCTCGCGTCCCTCGCGCAGCGCATCCCACTCCAGGCTGTCCGGTTCGACGCCGCGCGTGGCCAGCCGGTCCACGGCCAGCTCGCCCAGCACGGGGGAGTCCTTCTCCCAGCCGATGCGGCAGGCCTGCGCCTGCTGCACCGCCCACAGGCGTTCGGCGATGACCGGCCCCTCGAAGCGGCGCACGTGCTCGACGTCCAGTCCGGTGGCGGAGGCGACCTCCTCCGCACTCGCGCCGGCGCGCATGAGTGCCTGCAGCTCCCGGGGGCGGACGGTCTGGCCGGGGGAGGGCGGAGGCGGAGTGGGGGCCGTGGCCGCGGGGCGCGCGCGTCTGACCGCGGCCCGCAGTGCGTCGTCGACGACGATGCTGTAGCGCTCACCGCGTGCGTCGGTCATGACGATGGTGTCGCCGTTGGCGCCCAGCAGCTCGAGTTCGATCATTTACGTGGGCCTCCTTACAGTCCCCCGCGGCCCGAGGCGGGCGGGCCGCACAGGGCTCAGCGTGCCATCTAAGCCGCCCCGTGTCCGGGAGGCGGGGCCGCGTGGCATCCACCAGCCGCCGCCTGTTCGCCCACAGCCGCTGCTGCTGGCCCGATCAGCCGGTTCCCGCCGCCGCCGCCTGGTGCTATGGTGCGCGTGCCCTGGCTCCCTGGGGCGGCGCACGTTCATTGAGCGGGAGCCGTTCCCGGCAGCCCGACGCTGCCCGGGAGCCCTAGGCAGAGCCGTCCACAACAGAAAGTGACGAGGCTATGGCAACCGACTACGACGCCCCGCGCAAGAACGACGACGAGCCCGAAGCGGACTCCATCGAGGAGCTCACGGCTCGTCAGAAGGACCAGTCCTCGGAGGCGATTGAGGAGGACGAGAACGAAGTCGCCGAGGGCTTTGAACTTCCCGGAGCCGACCTGTCCCGGGAGGAATTGAGCGTGCATGTCGTCCCCCAGCTGGAGGACGAGTTCACCTGCTCGGAGTGCTTCCTGGTGCACCACCGCAGTTCGCTCGCCTACGTCGATGACAAGACCGGCCTGCCCGTGTGCACGGACTGCGCCGGCTGATAGGAGGTACTGATGGGCCTGTTCTCCCGCCGTCACCACGACGCCGGAGGCGAGGCAGCCGCCCAGGAGGAGTCCGTTCCGGAGGAGCCGGTGGAGGCCGGCACCGGACCTTGGGATGTCGACGCCGTTCCCGCCGACTCCGCCCCCGCCGGCCGCATCGACCTGGGCGCCCTGCGCGTGCCCGCCGTCGACGGCATGCAGATCCGGATGGAGCGCGCCGGTAGGGATGCGGACGCATCCGCCGCGGTCCTCATCCTGGGCGGCTCGACCCTGGAGCTGCGCGCCTTCGCCGCCCCCCGCACCGCCGGCATCTGGGAGGAGCTGCGCGCCGACATCACCGCCGAACTGTCCCGCGCGAAGGCCACCTATGAGGTGGTCGACGGCGAGTGGGGCACCGAGATCCTCGCCCAGGTGCCCGTGCGCACCCCCGAGGGGCGGGCCGCCACCGTCGCCGCCCGCTTCATTGGCGTGGACGGGCCGCGCTGGTTCCTGCGCGGCGTCCTCCAGGGGCCCGCAGCCACCGACGCCGACGCCGCCCGCCCCCTGCGCGAGGTATTCGCCAACACCGTCGTGGTGCGGGACGGCGCCGCCCGGCCTCCACGCGAGATCCTGCCCCTGCACGCCCCCGGCGTCACGAAGGCGCCGGAAGCCGAGGATCTACCGGGCCTGGATCCGCTGCAGCCCGGCCCGACCATTGCGGAGGTCCGGTGAGTCGACCCGCC
This sequence comes from Actinomyces sp. Z5, assembly GCF_003287795.1. Taxonomy (NCBI): domain Bacteria; kingdom Bacillati; phylum Actinomycetota; class Actinomycetes; order Actinomycetales; family Actinomycetaceae; genus Actinomyces; species Actinomyces sp. Z5. The sequence continues at coordinate 97,183 of NZ_QMIN01000109.1, read as the reverse complement.
CGCTCGCTCAGAAGCCGTCTGACCGACCGGGTGCGCTCCCTACGCGCCAGCCGCGAGGACTTGGCCGCCGCCGACGAGCAGGACTCCGCCTCCCGGCGCGGCACGACTCTCATCAGGGACCTGACGCCCCGTCGGCGTGCCTGCGTGTCCGGCGTGCTGCGCGCCGTCACCTACCGGCCCGCCTCCGCCAAGCCCGTGCTGGTGGGCCGGCTGTTCGACGGCACCGGTTCGGTGGATCTGATCTGGATCGGTCGACGCGCCATCGCCGGTATCGCTCCGGGCACCCACCTGCGCGCCGAGGGCATGGTGGTGGCCGGCCACAGCCGCCCCAGCATCTACAACCCCGTGTACGAGCTCCTCGGGCAGGACGCATGAGCGAGCGGCCCGACACCGACCCGGCCACCCGCAGCGGGCTCGGCGCCCTGGACACCGACCGCTTCGACGCCGCCGCCGCGGTCGGCGGCTGGCGCGGCATCCTGGAATCCGCCGCCCCCACCCTGGTGTTCGTCTGCGTACTCGCCGCGCGCCCCCACGCCCTCGCGCCGGCCCTGCTAGCCTCCCTGGCGGTCAGCGCCGTCGCCCTGGTGGCCCGGCTGTGCGCCCGCCAGAGGCTCACCCAGGTGCTCGGCGGTGCCGCCCTGGCCGTCATCAGCGCCCTGTGGGCGTGGCGCTCGGGCAGCGCCACGAACTTCTACGCCACCGGACTGGTCATCAACGCCTGCTGGCTGGCGGTCACCGGCGGCTCGCTGCTGGTGCGCCGCCCCCTGGTCGGGCTGCTGCTGGACGCCTGGCACGCCGCCGCCGGCGAGTCCCGGCCCGCCGCCGCCGACGCGCGCCGCCGCTACGCGGTCGGCACCGGCATCCTGGCGGCCATGTTCGCCCTGCGCCTGGCGGTGGAACTGCCCCTATACCTGGCCGGTGAGGCGGCCGTGGGCGCCCTCGGCGTGGCCCGGCTCCTGCTCGGCCTGCCCCTGTTCGCCCTGACCCTGTGGTTCGTCTGGCTGATCGTCAACCCGACGCTCAGGCCAGTTCCGCAGCCCCACCCTCAGCGTTGACGTCGGGCTCGGCCACCGGCTCGTCGATGGTGGTGAAGATGGCCGGCACCTCGCTCAGCGCCGCCTCACCCGCCCGGGCGGTGAGGAACAGCAGCTCGTCGCCCCGCTCGAAGCGGTCGTCGCGTCCCGGCCGGATCGGCCGGTAATCGCGCAGGATCGCCGCCAGCACCGTGTGCGGCGGCAGCTCAACGTCGCTGACCAGCTCGCCGATGACGGGGGAGTCGTCCGGCAGCGTCAACTCGTGCATGATGGCGCCGGACTGGTGGAAGGTGAACACCGGCACCAACGAGCCGACGCTGACCGCCTCCTCCACCAGGGCCGTCATAATGCGCGGGGTGGAGACCGCCACGTCCACACCCCAGGTGTCATCGAACAGCCACTCGTTCTTCGGGTTGTTCACCCTTGCGACCGTGCGCGGCACCCCGTACTCGGTCTTGGCCAGCAGGGAGACCACCAGGTTGACCTTGTCATCCCCGGTGGCGGAGACGACGACGTCGCAATCGCCGGCGCCCGCGTCGGCCAGAGAACCCGGGTCACAGGCGTCCGCCAGCTGCCAGTCCGCCTCCGGCACGGAGGCGATGCGCATGGCGTCGGGGGCACGGTCCATCAAGGTGACGTGGTGGCCGTGGCTGATCAGTTCGCGGGCGATCGAGCGGCCCACCGAGCCGGCTCCGGCAATTAGAATCTTCACGCTCAAACCTCCTGGGCGGGCGGACGGGACAGGGCGCGCTGCATGGCCGGCAGCTGCTGGGTGGTGGCCGCCAGGTGCAGGCGATCGTGCTCCTGGATGATGGTTCCCGCCTGTGGGATGACGACCCCGGAGCCGCGGGAGATCCAGGCCACCCGCACCTCGAGCCGCTCCTCCAGGGAGCCGACCGTGGTGCCCACCCAGGCGGGGGAGATGTCGGGCTGGACCAGCCCGGCGGCGCCGGACGGGTCCATGAACTCCCGCGCCGTCCCGCCGGGAAGCACGTGTCGCATCATGTGCTCGGCCGTCTGCCGCACCGTTGCCACGGTGGGAATGCCTAGCCGCTCGTACACGTCGGCGCGAGTGGGGTCATAGATGCGGGCGACCACATGCTCGACGCCGAACAGCTCGCGGGCCACGCGGGCGGCGATGATATTGGAGTTGTCCCCATTGGATACGGCGGCGAAGGCGTAGGCCTCGTCGATGCCCGCCTGCTCCAACGCGTCCCGGTCGAAGCCGATGCCCTTGACCTTACGACCATTGAAGTCGGCCGGCAGCCGCCTGAAGGCGTCGGAGTTCCGGTCGATGATGGCCACCGAATGTCCCATGCGGTCCAGTTGCGAGGCCATGGAGGCCCCCACCCGGCCGCAGCCCATGATGACGAAGTGCACGAGGGGAACGGTACTCCGTCGACGTGGGCCCCGGTGGGCGGGAGGCTTGGCCCGGGCGGGAGGCGGACGTAGCATCGTCGTCCGTGCGTGACTTCGCCGACCGCGTCAAGCGGCTTCTCGTCGGTCGTCCGGTGCCCAGCCGGGCCCTGGGGGAGACCCTCCTCCCCAAACGGATCGCCCTACCGGTGTTCGCCTCCGACGCCCTCTCGAGCGTCGGCTACGCCCCCGACGAGATCCTCGTCACCCTGGCGGCGGCGGGCCTGGCCGCTACCGCCCTGTCGCCCTGGATCGCCCTGGCCGTGGTGGGTGTGCTCGTGGTGGTGGTCGCCTCCTACCGGCAGACCGTCCACGCCTACCCCTCCGGCGGTGGTGACTACGAGGTGGTCTCCACCAACCTCGGCCACCGGGCCGGCCTGCTGGTCGCCTCCGCCCTGCTGAGTGACTACGTGCTCACCGTCGCCGTGTCCATCTCCTCCGGCACCGGCTACCTGGTCGCCGCCGTCCCCGCGCTGGCCGCCTACAAGGTGGAGATCGCGGTGGGCATCGTCACCCTGCTGGCTCTGATCAACCTGCGCGGCAGCCGCGAGTCCGGCGGCGCCTTCGCCCTGCCCACCTACCTGTACATGGGGGCGGTCGGGGTCATGGCCGTGGTCGGCTTCATCCAGGAGCTCACCGGCACCCTCGGGCAGGCGCCGTCGGCCGGCTATGAGGTGGTTGCCCAGTCCGGCTGGGACCAGGGCCTGACGGGCCTGGCCGGCGCCTTCCTGATCCTGCGGGCCTTCTCCTCCGGCTGCGCCGCCCTGACCGGTGTTGAGGCCATCTCCAACGGCGTGCCCAGCTTCCGCCGGCCCAAGTCCAAGAACGCCGCCACCACTCTGCTGCTGCTGGGCATCATCGCCGCCGCCATGCTCATGAGCGTGGTGCATCTGGCCGGTGCCGTCGGCGTGCACATGGTGGAGAACCCCGCCACCGAGCTGCTCGACGACGGCGTGCCACTGGGCACGGGCTACCACCAGGATCCGGTGATCGGGCAGATCGCCGCGACCGTGTTCGCCCGCTTCCTGCCCATGTTCTACCTGGTCACCGTGGTCACCGGTCTGATCCTGGTGCTGGCAGCCAACACGGCCTTCAACGGCTTCCCGGTGCTGGCCAGCGTGCTCGGCCGCGACGAGTTCCTGCCCCGCCAACTGTCCCAGCGCGGCGACCGGCTGGCCTACTCCAACGGGATCATCGTCCTGTGGGCCGGCGCCATCGCCTTCATCGTCGGCTTCCAGGCCAACACCAACCGGCTGATCCAGCTGTACATCGTGGGCGTGTTCATCTCCTTCACGCTCTCCCAGATCGGCATGGTGCGCCACTGGAACCGGGAACTGGCCACCGCCACCGACCCCGGCGCCCGCCGGCGCATGCGCCGCTCCCGCATCGTCAACAGCATCGGCGTGGTCGGTACCGGCACCGTGCTGGTGATCGTCCTGCTGACCAAATTCACCCGCGGTGCCTGGATCACGCTGAGCGTCATGGCGGTCCTCTACCTGGTCATGAACGCCATCCGTCGGCACTACCGCCGCGTGGCCGAGGAGATCGCCATCTCCGACCTGCACGACGCGCGCCTGCTGCCGGCACACGTGCACGCCATCGTCCTCGCCTCCCGCCTGCACCGGCCCACCCTGCGCGCCCTGACCTACGCCCTGTCCACCCAACCGACCTCCATCGAGGCCGTCACCGTCGACACCGGTGACGGCGCCGCCGAACGGCTCCTGGGCGACTGGGAGGACGCCGAGCTGCCGGTGCCGCTGACGGTGCTCGACTCCCCGTTCCGGGACATCACCCGCCCCATCATCTCCTACGTGCGCAGCGTGCGGCGTGAATCCCCCCGCGACCTGGTGGTGGTCTTCCTGCCCGAGTATCTGGTACGGCACTGGTGGGAACAGGCCCTGCACAATCAGACGGCGCTGCGCCTGAAGACCGCCCTGCTGTTCACCCCGGGCGTCGTGGTCGCCTCAGTGCCGTGGCAGCTGGGCCTTCCCGGTGAAACTCACATCCGCCACGGCATGCGGTTCGCGACCCCGCGCGGCATCGCGGACGCCGACGAGGCCACCCGCCATGCGCACGCCAACCGGCTGACCACCCTGGAGTCCCCCACCTCGCCCGAACACTCGAAGACGCAGGAGAACGCATGAGCCCCCACCGCCGCAGTGCCCCGCCCCGGCGACCCGCCCCCGCACCCGCCACACCCGAGTACGTCACGCTCGCCGTCGGCGCCCCCGCCCACGGCGGCCACTGCGTCGCCCGTCCCGTGGACGACCCCTCCGGCCGGGTCATCTTCGTCCGCCACGCCCTGCCTGGGGAAACCGTGCGGGCGGTGATAACGGAGAAGAACTCCAAGATTTGGCGGGCCGACGCCGTGGAGGTACTGACCGCCTCCCCCGACCGGGTGCGTCCCCTGTGGCAGGACGCCGGCCCCGGGGGCGTGGGCGGCGGTGAACTGTCCCACGTGGCCCTGCCCGCCCAGCGCACCTGGAAGCGCTGGGTGCTGGCCGACTGCCTGCGCCGCATCGGCGGAGCAGAAGTCGTGGACGCCGTGACCGCCCTGCCCGGCGCCGCGGGGGGAGCCGTATCGGTTGAGCCAATGCCCGGCGACGCGGCGGCCGAAGCGGACCCGAACCCGCGGGTGCGCGAGCGCGCCGGCGCCGGCACCCGCACGCGCGTGTCGCTCGCCGTCACCGACGCCGGCGCGGCCGGCATGCACGCCTTCCGCAGCGGCACCGTCCTGCCCGTGCATTCCCTGCCGTTGGCGGTGCAGGCCATCCAGGACCTCGGACTGACCGAGCGGGCCCTGTGGCGCAAGCACTTCCGCCCCGGCATGCGCATTACCGCCGTCGCCCCCTCGGACGGCGATCCGCTGGTGCTGCTGGAGGACCCGGACGCCCCCGGGCAGGCCCCCACCGTGCTCACCGCCGCCGGCCACTCCACCGGCCGCCGCCGCGTCGGCGAGGCGGTGGACGCCACCGGCCTGGGCCTGGGACGGCTGCACTACTCGGTGCACGCCGACGGCTTCTGGCAGGCACACCGCGAGGCGCCGACCGTACTCGTCGACCGGGTGGTGCGCGCCGCCCTCGCCGAGACCCCGACGGCCGCCGGCACCCGGCCCGGCGACGAACCGCTGGACGCCGCGCGCACGGCCGGCACCCGCGTGCTCGAGCTGTACTCCGGGGCCGGCCTGTTCACCCTGCCGCTGGTAGCCCTGACCGGACAGGTCCACTCCCTGGAGGGCGATGCGCGCGCCGTCGGCGACGCCCGCCGTACCCTGCACGACTACGACGGCGCCCAGCTGTCGGTGGGGCGCGTCACCCCCGCGGCGGTGGCCCAACTGGGCCGCTTCGAGAACGCCGACGGCGCCGACGTCGTCGTACTCGACCCGCCCCGCCGCGGCGCCGGCCGCGAGGTGATCCAGGCCGTCGCCGCCCTGAACCCGAGCCGGGTGGTGCTGGTCGCCTGCGACCCGGCCGCACTGGCCCGCGACCTGGGGACCTTCCTGCGCGCCGGCTACCGGCCGGCCGCGATAAGCGCCCTGGACATGTTCCCCCACACCCACCACTTCGAGACCATCGCGGTGCTGGAACGCGGCTGACCGGTGCGGGCCCCCGCCGCGTGCGGGCGCCGACCGCCGTTTTCGTAAGCCGCGCGTGGCGTATGCGGCGGCGCACGCACGGCGGGGCTCTCCGGGTTGACACCGAATGACGCCGTATCCGCTAACGTGGCCGGCAGACCACCAGCCGCGTGCGGTCCAGCCGCCCCTGCGCGCCCGCGCACCAGGATGAACAGGAACGAACTTGACGAGTCTTGACACCTTCCACTCCCGCGCCACCCTCGACGTGGACGGCCGCCCCTACGAGATCTTCCGGCTCGACGCCGTCGACGGCCTGGACCGCCTGCCCTACGCCCTGAAGGTCCTGGCGGAGAACCTGCTGCGCACCGAGGACGGCGCCAATGTCACCGCCGACCACGTGCGCGCGCTCGCCTCTTGGGACCCCGCGGCCGAGCCGGACACCGAGATTCAGTTCACCCCGGCGCGGGTGATCATGCAGGACTTCACCGGCGTGCCCTGCATCGTCGACCTGGCCACCATGCGCGAGGCCGTGGCCGAGCTGGGCGGCGACCCGGAGGTCATCAACCCGCTGGCCCCCGCGGAGATGGTCATCGACCACTCCGTGCAGATCGACTCCTTCGGCCTGCCCAGCTCCCTGGAGCACAACAAGGAGCGCGAGTACGAGCGCAACGCCGAGCGCTACCAGTTCCTGCGCTGGGGACAGGGCGCCCTGGCGAACTTCCGCGTGGTCCCGCCGGGCACCGGCATCGTCCACCAAGTCAACATCGAGCATTTGGCCCGCACCGTCTTCACCCGCCAGACCGCCGGGGCCGACGGCGCCCCCGTCACCCAGGCCTACCCGGACACCTGCGTGGGCACCGACTCCCACACCACCATGGTCAACGGCCTGGGCGTGCTCGGCTGGGGCGTGGGCGGCATCGAGGCGGAGGCCGCCATGCTCGGCCAGCCCGTGTCCATGCTGATCCCGCGCGTGGTCGGCTTCAAACTCTCTGGCGCCATTCCCGCCGGGGCCACCGCCACGGACGTGGTGCTCACCATCACCCAGATGCTGCGCGCACACGGCGTGGTCGGCAAGATCGTGGAGTTCTACGGCGAGGGCGTGGCCGCGGTGCCGCTGGCCAACCGCGCCACCATCGGCAACATGAGCCCCGAGTTCGGCTCCACCGCCGCCATCTTCCCCATCGACGACGTCACCCTGGACTACCTGCGCCTGACCGGCCGCTCCGAGGAGAACATCCGCCTGGTGGAGGAGTACACCAAGGCGCAGGGCCTGTGGCACGACCCGTCCCGACAGGCCGTCTACTCCGAGTACCTGGAGCTGGACCTGTCCACCGTGGTGCCCTCCATCGCCGGCCCCAAGCGGCCGCAGGACCGCATCGAGCTGTCCGACTCGAAGGCCGCCTTCGAGAAGACCCTGCCGACGTATGCCGCCGAGCCCCACAAGCCCACGCCGGTCGCGCTCGCGGACGGCACGCAGGTCACCCTCGACCACGGCCACGTCGCCATCGCCTCGATCACCTCCTGCACCAACACCTCCAACCCGTCGGTGATGGTTGCGGCCGGGCTGCTGGCCCGCAACGCCGTTGCCAAGGGACTGCGCTCCAAGCCGTGGGTGAAGACCTCCACCGCCCCCGGCTCCCAGGTGGTCACCGACTACTACGAGAAGGCCGGGCTGTGGCCCGCCCTGAACGAGCTCGGCTTCAACCTGGTCGGCTACGGCTGCGCCACCTGCATCGGCAACTCCGGGCCGCTGCCCGCCGAGGTGTCGGCCGCGGTGAATGATGCCGACCTCACCGTCGTGTCGGTGCTGTCCGGCAACCGCAACTTCGAGGGGCGCATCAACCCCGACGTGAAGATTAACTACCTGGCGTCCCCGCCGCTGGTGATCGCCTACGCCCTGGCCGGCACCATGGACTTCGACTTCGCCACCGAGCCGCTGGGCCAGGACGGCGAGGGCCGGGACGTGTTCCTCGCCGACATCTGGCCCGACCCCACCGAGGTGCAGGCCGTCATCGACGCCACCATCGACCGGGAGATGTACACGCGCGACTACGCCGACGTCTTCGCCGGCGATGCGCGCTGGCAGGGCCTGGACACCCCGGAGGGGGAGACCTTCACCTGGGACGAGGACTCCACCTACGTGCGCAAGGCCCCCTTCTTCGACGGCCTGACCATGGAGCTGACCCCCGTGGAGGACGTGACCGGAGCCCGCGTGCTCGCCCTGCTGGGCGACTCGGTCACCACCGACCACATCTCCCCGGCAGGCGCCATCAAGGCCGACTCCCCGGCGGGCCGCTACCTGGCCGCCCGTGGGGTGGCGAGAGCGGACTTCAACTCCTACGGTTCGCGCCGCGGCAACCACGAGGTCATGATCCGCGGCACCTTCGCCAACATCCGCCTGCGCAACCAGCTGCTCGACGGCGTGGAGGGCGGATACACCCGCAACTTCCTCACCGGCCAGACCGAGTCGATCTTCGACGCCTCCCAGGCCTACCAGGCCGCGGGCGTGCCGCTGGTGGTGCTGGGCGGTAAGGAGTACGGCTCCGGCTCCTCGCGCGACTGGGCGGCCAAGGGCACGGCCCTGCTGGGGGTCAAGGCGGTCATCGCCGAGTCCTTCGAGCGTATTCACCGCTCCAACCTGATCGGCATGGGCGTGGCGCCGCTGCAGTTCCCCGTCGGCCAGTCGGCGGCCTCACTGGGCCTGGACGGCACCGAGACCTTCTCCATCACCGGGCTGACCGCCCTCAACGACGGCGTCACCCCCCGCACGGTCACGGTCACCGCCCGGCGGGACGACGGCGAGCAGGTCACGTTCGAGGCGACCGTACGCATCGACACTCCCGGGGAGGCGGACTACTTCCGCAACGGCGGGATTCTGCAGTACGTGCTGCGCGGGCTGGCCCGCGGCGAGCAGCGGTAGCGAGCCTTCGCGCGGAGGCCTGCGGGTGGAGGTGACCCTGGACGGCCCCGTGCGTGAGCTCGGTTCGCCGGGCGCGGGGCGCGACCTCGCACTCGGAAATTACGGAAAGGCTAAGTTGCCTTTTTGGTGCGGTCACGCGGCTTTTGCGGCGGGTCCCCCGCCCGTGGTTTGCGCGAGTCGGGGGAGCTGAACGCAGACGTTTCCGGCTGTGGCGACTCGGCCCGAATGCAGCCTCGCAGGTGCGGTCCGCCGCGTCTGTTCAGGCCGCGCACGGGCCGCCGGGCCGGACTGCATGGAGTCTCGGAACAGGCTGGAAGAATGGCGAAATTGCGCGGCCGCGGCCGTGGCCGCGGTGGGTGCGCCGCGCGCGTCGGGACCGTGGCGACGGCGTGCGCGGGCCCGGGCGAGGGGCGGCTGCGCAGCTCCGCTCAACGCTCCTAATTGTGCGGACAAATCCGCGTTCCGGTGGATCGCCGTATATGAGCGCGCTCACGAATCCGACACGGCGTCCTAAAGTCGGATCTGAGCGAACGCGGCGCCGAACAGGCACCGGGCAAGGAGGCCAAATGTTCCAGATCCGTATCCACGGTCGGGGTGGCCAAGGGGTAGTCACTGCGTCCGACCTGTTGGCGTATGCAGCCTTCAAGGAGGACCGCTACGCCCAGGCTTTCCCGTCCTTCGGCTCTGAGCGCACGGGAGCGCCGGTGGTTTCCTACTGCCGGATCGACACCCGCCCGATCCGCGCCCACGAGCCCGTCCTCACCCCGGATGCCGTCATCATCCAAGATCCCACCCTGTTGGGTGCCATCGATGTCTTCGCCGGTCTGCGCCCGGGGGGCTATGCGCTCATCAACTCCGCCAAGCCCTTTGACAGCTTTGACCTGGACCCGGCCACGGTGGCCGCCGTTCCCCCGGAGCACCGCCTGACCGTGCCGGCCACGGACCTGGCCATGGAGCACCTGGGACGGCCCCTGCCCAACGCCGTCCTGCTCGGGGCATTCACCGCCGTAACCGACGTACTCGGCATCGAGGCCGTGTGCGCCGCCATTGCAGACCGCTTCCCGGGAAAGGTCGGTGAGCGAAACATTGCCGCCGCCCGGGCCGCCCACAAGATCGTTGCGGACAAGCTCGCCGGCAACGTCTCCGAGTCCCAGACCGGGACCAACCACGATCAGGAGGAGGACGCCGGTGCTGCGTGAGATTGAGGGATCGAAGGCGGTGGCGGCAGCCGTCGCCACCTGCCGTCCGGATGTGGTGTGCGCCTACCCCATCTCGCCCCAGACGCACATCGTTGAGGAGCTATCGCGGCTGGTCAAGGTGGGTGAGTTGGACTGCGAGTACATCAACGTCGAGTCCGAGTTCGCCGCCCAGTCCGTTGCCATCGGCGCCAGCGCCGTGGGTGCCCGCGCCTACACGGCCACCGCCTCCCAGGGCCTGCTGTACATGGTGGAGGCGGTTTACAACGCCTCCGGCCTGGGGCTGCCCATCGTCATGACCGTGGCGAACCGGGCCATCGGCGGTCCCATCAACATTTGGAACGATCAGTCCGACACCATGAGTCAGCGCGAGAGCGGCTGGCTGCAGCTCTTCGCCGCGGACAACCAGGAGGCCGCCGACCTGCACGTTCAGGCCTTCCGCATTGCCGAGGAGTTGAGCCTGCCGGTCATGGTCTGCATGGACGGCTTCGTCCTCACCCACGCCGTCGAACGCGTGGACGTTCCCGAGCAGGAGCAGGTGGACGCCTTCCTGCCCCCGTTCCAGCCCGTCCAGACGCTCGACCCGGAGGATCCCGTCACCATCGGCGCCATGGTGGGGCCCGAGGCCTTCACCGAGGTCCGCTACCTGGCGCACCGCAAGCAGCAGGCGGCCGTTGAGGTGGTTGAGCGCGTGGGCCGGGAGTTCGCCGCGGCCTTCGGCAGGCAGTCCGGTGGCCTCCTGCACACCTATCGCACCGAGGGAGCCGAAACCGTGGTGGTGGCCCTGGGCTCGGTCACCGGTACGCTCAAGGACGCCGTCGACGCCCTGCGGGACGACGGCGTGCCGGTGGGCCTGGTGACACTGACCTCCTTCCGGCCCTTCCCGGAGGCCGCCATGGCGCGCGCGCTGGCCGGGGCCAAGCGGGTGGTGAGCCTGGAGCGCGCCTTCTCCCTGGGACGCGGCGGCATCGTCGAGGAGGACCTGCGCCGCGTCCTTTGGAACCGCGCCGGCGAGGTCACCCTGACCACGGTCGCCGCGGGCCTGGGAGGCCGCGACATCACCTCGGCCTCCCTGGTGGAGGTGCTGCGCCGCGCCGACCGCGGCGAGCTCGCCCCACTGGAGTTCTTGGACCTGGATGAAGCCACCGTTGCCGCCCACCTGGCGGCCGTCGGCCCCCGCACGGAAGGAGCAGCATCATGACGACGTCGACCACCGCCACCACCGCACCACAGCAGTCGGGCGGACGAACCCGTTTCTACCAGGTCGGCTCCTTCGCCGTCGGCAACCGGCTCCTGCCGGAGGTCCGTTCCCTCCAGTCCAGCCGGGAGCGGAACAACACGCTCACCTCCGGGCACCGCGCCTGCCAGGGCTGTGGGGAGGCGCTGGGAGCCCGCTACGTGCTCGACGCCGCCACGGCGGCGGCCGAGCGGGCCGGAGGCAGCCTGGTCACCGTCAACGCCACCGGCTGCCTGGAGGTCTTCTCCTCGCCCTATCCCGAGTCCGCCTGGCGCCTGCCCTGGCTGCACTCCCTGTTCGGCAACGCACCCGCCGTGGCCACCGGCGTGGCCGCGGGGCTGAGGGCCAAGGGACGCGACGACATCCGCGTGGTCGCCCAGGGCGGCGACGGCGGCACCGTCGACATCGGCTTCGGCTGCCTTTCCGGCATGTTCGAGCGCGGCGACGACGTCCTGTACATCTGCTACGACAACGAGGCCTACATGAACACCGGGGTCCAGCGCTCGGGCGCCACCCCGCCGGCTGCCCGTACCGCCACCACGCAGGCGGTGGGGGACGCCCCGGGCAACGTGTTCGGCCAGGGCAAGGACGTGCCCCGCATCGCCATGGCCCATGAAATCCCCTACGTGGCCACGGCCACCGTCGCGGACCTGCACGATCTGGAACGCAAGGTCACCTACGCGATGGGCCTGCACGGTCCGCGCTACATCCACGTGCTGGTGCCCTGCCCCCTGGGTTGGGGGGCGAAGTCCTCTCACACCGTGCGCATCGCCCGACTGGCCGTGGAGTCGGGGCTCTTCCCGGTCTTCGAGGCCGAGCACGGCGAGGTCACCGGGGTCAGTCCCATCCGCCGCCAGGTGCCGGTGGAGGACTACCTGGTGCTCCAGCGCCGCTTCGCGCACCTGTTCCGCCCCACCAAGGATGAGCAGACGATCGGCCGTCTCCAGGCCCTCGCCGACCGCAACATTCGTCGCTACGGCCTGCTGGGGCATCCCGACGCGGTACCCGTCCTGAACGACGAGGCCACCGGCGCCACCTCCACCCTGGGGGCACGCGCGGACCTCAACGACGCCCCCAAGGAGGACTGACATGACCACTATTTCTGCTCCTGAAGCCGCGCCCGCCGGGGGCGGCGCCGGGAAGGTACGTCCCTTCGCCGTCACCCTGGCCACGGCCTCCTCCCTGGCGAACAAGACCGGCGCCTGGAGGGTGGAGCGCCCGGTTTACCGCGACTTCCTCCCGCCCTGCAACGACGCCTGCCCCGCCGGGGAGAACATTCAGAAATGGCTCTATGACGCCGAGGACGGCTCCTACGAGCGGGCCTGGCGCACACTCATGCGCGACAACCCGCTGCCCGCCGTCATGGGCCGCGTCTGCTACCACCCCTGCCAGACCGCCTGCAACCGCGGCAAGGTGGATGAGGCCGTCGGCATTAACGCCGTCGAGCGGTTCCTGGGCGACGAGGCGCTGCGTCAGGGGTGGCAGCCCGACCCGTGCGCGCCGGATACCGGTAAGCACGTGCTGGTGGTCGGGGCCGGCCCGGCCGGGCTCAGCGCCGCCTACCAGCTGCGCCGGCGCGGCCACGCCGTCACCGTCCGCGACGCCGCCCCCAAGGCGGGCGGGATGATGCGGTATGGCATCCCCGCCTACCGTCTTCCTCGCGACGTGCTCGACGCCGAGATCGCCCGCATCGAGGGCATGGGGGTCCACTTCGTCCTGAACAGCAAGGTCGACAACATCACCTCCGAACTGGACTCCGGCGAGTTCGACGCCGTGTTCTTGGCCATCGGTGCTCAGGTCGGGCGGCGCACCTACATTCCGGCCGGTGAGGCCGCCCGCATCCTCGACGCCGTCACCCTGCTCAAGGACGTGGAGGACGACCGCGAGGCCGGCGACGACGCCGCCGACCAGCTCATGCTGGGGCGGCGCGTGGTGGTTTACGGCGGCGGCAATACGGCCCTCGACGCCGCCCGCACCGCCAAGCGCCTGGGCGCCGAGGAGGCGATCATCGTCTATCGGCGCACCCGCGACCGCATGCCCGCCCACGACTCCGAAGTGGTTGAGGCCCTGGAAGAGGGCATCCAGATGCGGTGGCTGTCCACCGTCCAGCACGCCGACGCCGGCAAGCTGCGCATCGAGAAGATGGAGTTGGACGAGACCGGCTTCCCCCAGCCCACCGGTCAGTTCGAGGACCTGGAGGCCGACTCCCTGGTCCTCGCCCTGGGACAGGAATCCGACCTGGGCCTGGTCGACGGGGTGGAGGGCTTGACGATCGAGGACGGCGTGGTGCAGGTCGATGACCAGTTCATGACCGGCCACCCGGGACTGTTCGCCGGCGGTGACATGGTGCCCTCCCAGCGCACCGTCACGGTCGGCATCGGACATGGCAAGCAGGCCGCCCGCGCCATTGACGCCTACCTGCGCGGCGAGGTCTACCAGCACCCGGAGCGCCATCGGCTGGCCGACATCGGCGCCATCAACTCCTGGTACTACTCCGACGCGCCCCAGCAGGTGCGCGAGCGCCTGGAAGGGGCCCGCCGCTCCCAGACCTTTGACGAGGTGGTCCAGGGACTCAGCGCGGATGACGCCCTGTTCGAGGCGCGGCGCTGCATGAGCTGCGGCAACTGCTTCGAGTGCGACAACTGCTTCGGGGTGTGCCCGGACAACGCCGTGATCAAGCTGGAGCCCGGCAAGCGCTACGCCTTCAACTACGACTACTGCAAGGGCTGCGGTATCTGCGTGGAGGAGTGCCCCTGCGGCGCTATCGAGATGGTGCCGGAGATGAGTTGACGGCAGCCCGACGCGGCGGTGCGGGCATACCGCGCCCGCGCCGCCGCGGGGTTAGGCGGGCGTGACGCCCAGGTTCTCGATCACCTCGGCGCCGGGCAGGGCGGCCAGCAGGGCCCCGGGCACCAGCAGCTTGGAGTGGCGCACGCCGGAGCCGATGAGCATCGTGTCGCGCGCGGCCACCTGCGCGTCGATCAGCAGCCGCCAATCGGCGGGCAGGCCGACCGGGGTGATGCCGCCGTAGGCCATGCCGCTCATCTCCACGGCCTGCTCCATGGGCAGGAAGGACGCCTTGCGCACGTCGATGAGTTGCTTGACCAGGTGATTGACGTCGGCGAAGTCGGTGGCCCGCACCACGCAGGCCGCCAGGCGCCGCTCGCCGGTGCGCTTGCCCGCCACCAGTACGCAGTTGCCGGTGGCCTCGGGGTTCAGCGAGTACTCGGCGTTCAGCGCGTCCGTGTCGGACAGGGCGGGGTCGATCTCCACCACCTGCGCCGCAGCAGCCAGGTCATGCCCCTCCGTGGTGTCTGCGAGGGCGTGTAGCGCTGCGGCGACGGGCGGGGCGAGCAGGTCCGTGCGCTCCAGGGCGGGCTGCCAGCCGAGCGTCTCGGCGAAGACATCGGCGGGTTCACGCAGTTCGGTCATACGGCACAACCTCTCAATTCCGGGCGGCGGGAGGAGTCCTTGCCGGAGGGGAGCTCCGCAGGGAGTCTACGGCGCAGTTGCCCCACGGTGGTGACCAACAGTGGGAATGAACCGTGCCATGTGCGGCGTTGCCACCTGCGACAGCAACCGATCGAGGCGCGCGCCTCACGAACACCGCCGCGGACCGGAGGCCCGAGTGGGCATGGGACCGGCCACGGGAAGACCGAGGAGAAGTACATGGGCGACACCACCGCCGTCACCGCATCCCCACAGGTCCAGGAGGTCGATCTACTCGTCGTCGGAGGGGGTAAGGCAGGTAAGTCACTGGCCATGCTGCGTGCCCGCAAGGGCGATACCGTAGTCATGGTTGAGCGCGACAAGGTCGGCGGCACCTGCATCAACGTCGCCTGCATCCCCACCAAGACCCTGATCTCCTCCGCGCGTGTTCTGCACCAGGTCCAGGGTGCGGCCGCCTACGGCGTGTCCCTGCCCGAACTGGGTGCCGACGACTCCAGCTCTCGCGACGACACCGCGCTGCTGACCCGCGCCCGCATCGACCTGGTCGCGCTGCGCCGCCGCAAGGAGAGCGTTGTCGGCGGCATGGTTGCGGCCCACGAGACCATGTTCGCCGACTCCGGGATGGACTTCGTGCGCGGCACCGCGCGCTTCGTGGCCCCGCGCACCGTGGAGATCGCCACCGCCGACGGCGCCGTGCGCCGGGTGCGCGGCAGCCGTGTCCTGATCAACACCGGCACCACCCCGGCCATCCCCAACATTCCGGGCCTGGCCGACACCCCCTACTGGACCAGCGAGGACCTGCTCACGCTGCCCGAGCTGCCCGGGCACCTGCTCATCCTCGGCGGTGGGGTCATCGGCGTGGAGATGGCCTCCCTGATGGGAATGCTGGGTGTGCCCGTCACGCTGCTCCACTCCGGGGAGCACGTGCTGAACCGGGAGGACGACGACGTCGCCGCCGAGGTCACCGCCGGCCTGGAGGCGCTCGGCGTGGAGGTCCTCACCGGCGCCCGCGTGAGCGCCGTGCGTTCCTCCGCCCGCTCCGGGCCGGTGGTGGTGCGCACCGAGGACGGCCGCGAGGCCACCGGATCCCACCTGCTCGTCGCCCTGGGACGGACCCCGGTCACGGCCGGGCTGGGCCTGGAGGCGGCCGGGGTAGAACTGACCGAGCGGGGCTTCGTGCGCGTCGACGACCACCTGCGCACCACCGCCGACGGCGTCTATGCGGCCGGAGACGTGGCCGGCACGCCCATGTTCACCCACGCCTCCTGGAACGACTTCCGGGTGCTGCGGGACCTGCTGGACGACCGCGAGGCCTCCACCGCCGGGCGGGTCATCCCCTGGACCGTGTTCGCCACCCCGGAGCTCGGGCACGTGGGCCTCACCGAGGCCCAGGCGCGGGCGGCCGGGCACAACGTGCGCGTCGCCAAGACCCCCACCGCCGCCGTTCCCCGCGCCAAGACGCTGGGCGCCACCGCCGGCTTCTACAAGGTGATCGTCGACGCCGACACCGACCGGATCCTCGGCGCCGCCATCATCGGTGAGAGCGCCGGAGAGGTCATCACCGCCGTCCAGGTGGCCATGCTCGCCGGCATGCCCTGGCAGCAGTTGCGCGACGCCCCCATCTCCCACCCGACCATGGGGGAGGGGCTCAACATCGTCCTCGACTCACTGGGCTGAGCCGCGTCTTGCGGCCGGACGCCGCGGCGGCGTCAGGACCGGAGGGCGCTTACGCCCCAGGCGGCATCAACCAGTTCGGAGTCGACGAAGTCGAAGATGAGTACGCCGCGCCCATGCGCCTGCCGCAGCAGCCGCAGCACCTGCGGATTGGTGCGCTGCGCATAGGCGATCGGCGTGCCCAGTCGTCCGTTGGTGGCACTGACATGGTTGAGCAGCAGGCAGTCGTCGTCGCCGCGGTGAGTGTAGAGCCGCTCAATCTGGGAGAGCTTCGCCGCGGGTTCGGGACCGTCCCAGTCGTCTTGCAGCAGGATGCGTCGATTGTCGTGCCAGGGCACGGCCCAGGGCCGATCCCCGACAGCCGTCAGGCCGAATTGTGCCGGTGCGCATTCGAAGGCGACCACCTTCCCGCGAATGCTCCCCAGGGCAGGCCAGACGGTGCCCCCGCCCGCTTGCTCCGGAGTCCAGAACAGGTCTCGATTCTTGGCGATGAGGGTCATCAGTGCGTTCCCATACGCCTCGAAGTCGTCTTTCGCCTCATTGGCGTTCTGTATCCGCGCGAGGAAGAAGTCCCGGGGGTGGGCGGTAAGGTGTTCACGTAGGGTCTGCAGGATGGACTCGGCGGAGATGTCACTGATCCATTCACGGTGGGCCGCAACCATGGTGCGCCGTAGCCGCAGGTCCAAGTACCGAACGCCGCAACCGATCTGCTCGGCCAGACCGAGATCCTGGGTGCGGTAGTAGGGATGCGTGCACGCACTCGTCATCGTGTCGTGCGTGCCGGGAATTGTCAGCGCGCACAGGGGAGTGTCGTCGGGCAGGTCGGAAATGAACTCGGCCGGGTCCGCGGTGGTCAACGGTTGCCTCCATCGTGGTGAGCCATGTCGGCCAGGTCGGCATAGAAACGCCTCAGATATGCCTCGATGTCGCCTCGGCCGCAGACCAGCGGGCCGGGAGTCTCCATCTTTAGGGACACCGTCGCGCATGCGGTGAGCAGGGATTGATCCACGTCGTGTCCGATGCGTTCGGTTATGTAGGCGGAGAACACCGTGTCTCCGCGTCCCGTCCGCCCTGCTAGGCTCCTTGGCCGTAGTGGGCACACGTGGAAGCCGGAGTCGTCGAGGATGAGGATCTCGCGCGCGTTGGACACCATGATCTCGTCTGCCCCCTGGTCCTTGAGAGCACGCGCGATGTCGCGCCTGTCGGTGCGGCCGGTGAGGTGCTCGCCCTCGGCGGTATCCACCTTGAGGAAACGGATATGGCTATAGAAATCCGCGCCGTGCTTGAACTCCATGAAGCGCAGCAGGTTTGAGCCCGGTACGCGCTGCCTGATGAAACCCTGCATGTCGACGGCCAGGTCCCCGCGTTGCGACAGCGTCTGGACCAGTTCGGGCGCATAGTCGCCCACCATGAGCCCCGCCAGGTGCTGAATGCGGGCGGAGCAGGCGGGCACGTCGGCCGCACCGATCGCGTCCGCGTAGGAGATGGCCGAAGATGTCCGCCGCTCCTGGTCGGCGGTGGCGTACTCGTTTCGGATCGACGCCGTGTGCGCAGACCCTACGGGAACCACCTGCCGCACGCTCGCCGGGAAGTGCGACAGCAGCCCCCGGTCCGCAGCGGCCACGGTTGCCACCGCCTGGACGCTGTGCCCCAGGGAAGCGGCCGCGGCGGCCGCGCAAATGACCGCCCCACCAACGGCACGGGTGGTCTTCCCAGTGTGATCGACATTAATGTCGACGCAGACGGGACCGATCACCTGGGTGTCGAAGTCCTCCAAGGCGGCGCTGGCGTTGGGCGCGTTCATGCAGCTGCCTTTCTTGCGTCGGCGTCTTGCCGGTTCTTAAGGCGGATCAGCACAGAGGACAGGCAGAAGGCGACCGCCGCGAGCGCCGCCAGCCCGACGAAAGCGGCCCCAAGCGTGCTGGTCGGAGTCAGCTGCTCGGTGATGATGTTGCCGGACGCGTCCGCCTCGGAGGGGACGATCAGCCCGCCGAACACAATCGGCCCGAGCAGGGCGGGAATGTAGCCGAGCGTGATGGCGAACGACATGGCGGCAGAGGACTGCTTTGCGGGCACGTTGAACTCACCGATCGGGGCGTAGTAGACGCCGCGGATCATGAAGCAGCACCCCGAGGCCAGCAGCATCAGGACGATGAGTGCGGGCATGACGCCGGAAGACACGATGTGCGCCGGCGGGTTCCCGGCGGGGAAGCTGGTCACCGACGCGGGATGGGTGAACAGAACGACGGCGATGGCGAGCAGCAGCACGCTGAGGACGGCTGACATGAACCGCATGAAGTGGGACGTGGATTTGAAGACCTTCTCAACCAGAACCGAGGAGACCAGAGGCAGCATGCGCAGGCCGATGACCACGGTGGAGAAGACCGCCGCGACCAGGGCGGAAGACCCGTAACCCGCCTGCAGGAACCGCGCGAAGTAGGTTCCGGCCGCCACAAAGGTGCCGTAGATGCAGAAAACGTTGAGGCCGGCGAGCCAGACGACGGGAAGCTTCGCAACCCTACCGATCCCCTTGATCGCCTCAATGGTGGAGGCGTTGACCTCGTCGTCGTCTCCCACGCGCGTGCCCTTGGGGGCGGCCCAGAAGACCAGGATGGCGGTGGCCAGGACGATTACCGATCCGGTCAGCATGATGCCGCGCGCGCCCACTCCGGCGGCAATGAGCGCCGTCCACAGCAGCGAGACGAGGAACGCGAGCAGACCGCGGCCGAACTCGAAGAACCCGAATGCGGCCCCTTGGTGATCCTCGGAGGTGGAGGTCCGCACCGCCTTGAAGTTGGCGGGTTTGAAGAGCACCTCGCTGAGCAGCAGCATCAGGAAGAAGCACGCCAGCAGGGTGGGGAATGACAGGTTGGGGGAGAACACGGAGATGAACAGCGAGATCGCGCCGACTCCGAGCGTGGTCAGCACCATGATGGTGCGGACGCTGAACCGGTCACCGATCCATCCCAGGAGAATCGTGCCCAGGATGATGACGAGGCCCTGCATGGAGTACAGCTGCCCGGCCTGCGCGTCGGTAACCCCCATGGCGATCGGGAAATCCTTCGGCAGGGTATTGCGGATGTCCCAGAACGCATACAGTAATTGCGCATTGAGGGTTATGAACAACAGTTGGACGAATGTCCTCGGGGCGAACCCGAAGGATTGCAGCAGCTTCTTCAATGATGGTCCTTCTTGTGAACGGTATTCCTCAGCGGGCGTGCGCGGCACCGCACTGAGCGCTAGGGCGCGGCCGTCGCTGTGGCAGGATATCCCGCGTGCTGCACGTCGTCTTCTTTGAACCGCGCATCCCGGGTAACTCCGGCGCCGCTATTCGACTAAGCGCCAACACCGGGGCGACGCTCCACCTGGTGGATCCCCTATTCGACATGGATGACGCCAAACTGCGCCGCGCCGGCCTGGACTACCACGACCTGGCCCGCACCCGCGTGCACGCCACCTGGGAGGAGTGCCTGGAGCAGGTGCCCGGACGCATCTTCGCCTTCACCGCCCGCACCGCCACCCTTTACACCGAGATCACCTGGCATGAGGACGACGCGCTGCTCTTCGGCCCCGAACCCACCGGCCTGCCCGAAGCGGTGATGAGTCATCCGCGCGTCACCGGACGGGTACGCATTCCCATGCTCCCCGGAAGCCGTTCGCTCAACCTGGCCAACTCCGCCGCCGTCGGCCTGTATGAGGCGTGGCGAAGCCTCGGTTTCCCCGGCGCCGCGTAAGCGCGCCGCGTGGGGCGTCCCCGACCGGCCTTAGCGGGCTTCCTGAAGGAACGGGGCGGCGCCGGGCTCGCCGGGCTGGGAGTAGGTGACGGTCAGCAGGGCCCGGGCGATGGCATGGAAGGAGCACTGCGCCGCCACCGTCGTCGGGGAGGCGTCGTCGTCCAGGCCGAGGGTGTCCACGTCCAGGGCGTGCACGGCGAAGATGTAGCGGTGGTCGCCGTCGCCCGCCGGCGGGTAGGGGCCGGACCAGGCGTGCGTGCCCGAGTCGTTGACGGCGTGGAAGGCGGCGCCGTCCAGTTGAAGATCGGACTCGCCCACGCCCTGCGGCAGTGAGGTGACCGACGCGTCCAGGTCCTGGATCGTCCAGTGCCACCAGCCGGCCGGAGAGGGGGCGTCGGGGTCGAAGCAGGAGACCACGAAGGAGCGGGTGGTGGCCGGGAAACCCGACCAGTGCAGCTCGGGGGAGATGTTCTCGTGCACGGCGGTGAACCGGTCGGGCATGCGCTCGCCGTCGACCAGGTCGGCGGAGGCCAGCGTGAATGCGGGAACGGCCGGAAGCAAGTCGTAGGGGAAGGGCGGACGGGGACGTGTCAGATCTGCGGGCATGGCGGACCTCCTTGAAAATCGGACGGCCGTCGGCGGGCTGGCCGGGGCCGTTTCAACCACTGTAGACGCGCCCCCGCGGCGATTCGTGTCAGAGGCCGGCGCTACCCTTGCAAGCAGACATCGAACAGGTGTTCGATAGATGTTCCTTGCTGAGAGGAGGTGCCATGAAACAGACCCGGCGTGGCGCCCGTGCACCCGGGGCGGCGGTGCGCGTGGAGCGCCTCGCCGCCGCCCGCGCCGCCCTCGCCCGTGCCGAGGATCGCGCCGGCCTGCACGGGCGGGCCGCCCGGGAGGTCGCCCAAGCGTTTGCGCAAACCGGGCGGGCGGCGGCCGTATCCGGCGCCGTCGCGCTCGCGGCCCCGGACGCCCTCCCGGAGATGGGGGCCGCAACGCCCGCGGCGCTCCTGCCGCTCGGAGCGGACGCCGTCGGCGCGGTGTCCCTGACCGGATCGGCCGGCGCCCTACTGGCCGTAGCGGCCCTCCGGCAGGGGGCGGAGGACTGGTGTGGGGTCGTCGGCTGTGAGGGGCTGGGCTGGTGCGCCGCCGCCGAGGCCGGCCTCGACCTCTCCCGCGTGCTCGCCGTCCCCGCCGCGGACCTGCCGTCCAACCTGCTCACCTCGGCCCTCGGCGCCCTAATGGACGGTGTCGCCGTCCTCCTGATCTCCGCGACGGCCGCTGCCCGCCTGCGCCCCCGCGACCGCCGCACCCTCCTGGCCCGCGCCCGGGAACGCCGCTGCCTCATCCTCACCCCTTTCCCCTGGGAGGGCTCCCGTACCCTGCATGCCTCGTCCGCCTCACCGGCGTCCGCAGCGCAGACGGGCGGTGTCCTGGTGTCGCTGCGTGGCGCGGCGGTGGTACCGGGGCAGGAACCGGCCGGGGAGCCGGAGCCGGGTGAGGCGCGAGAGCTGGCCGACGGCTACCTGCGGCGCCTTACTTGGAGCGTGCAGGACCCCCACCGCCCCGGGCGGGTCGGCCTGCTGTTCGATGCCGCCGGCGCCCGCCTCGCCCCGGCGGCCGCCGAGGCTCCTGCCGCCAATTCGCCGCGTCGGCACTCGCACCTGGCCCTCGTCACCGCGGCGCGCCGGTCACCGAAAGCGCCGGGACGGGAGGGCGCATGACCTCCTTAACTCCCGCTGCGAGCGTGTTCCCGCCCGCCCCGGAGTCTCGCGGGCTGCGGCTCGTCGCCGTCTGGACGCCGGACTGGCCCGTCGTCGCCCTCACCCTGGAGTCGCGAGAACGACCCGATGTGCCCGATCCGGCCCTGGTTCCCGTTGCCGTCGTGGGCGGCAGGGGCGTCATTGCGGCCTCGGCGCCGGCCCGTGCGGCCGGTGTCGCCCGCGGCATGCGGCTGCGTGTGGCCCGGTCGCTGTGCCCCGAGCTCGTCGTCCTGCCCCCGCAGCCCGAACGGGAGGCCCGCACCTACGAAACCGTCATGGAGGCCCTCACCGAGTTTCTCGCCGATCCGCTCGTCGCCCGCCCCGGACTGGCGCTGTCTGCCGCGCGCGGCCCGGCTCGCTGGGCGGGCGGGGAAGAGCCGCTGGCCGCCGCCCTCGTTGAGGCCGTCGCCACCGGGCCGGGGGTTGAATGCCAGATCGGCATTGCCGACTCCCTGCTCGGTGTCGTCCTCGCCGCCCGCCACGGTGTCATCGTCCCGCCCGGGAGCACGCCCGAGTTCCTCACCCCCTGGCCGCTGCCCTCCCTCCTACACGCCCTGGCCGCCGAGCGGGATCGCCGACAGGCACGAGAGCTGCTGGAGGACTTCGACCGGCTCGGCCTGCGCCGGCTCGGCGACCTCGCCGCCCTGCCCCGCTGCGACGTTGCCGCCCGCTTCGGGCCAGCGGGGGAGCGCCTGCACCGCCTCGCCTCAGGAGACTGGGAGACCCTGCCTCGGGCCGCCCGTCCCGCTGCCGACGTCGTCGCCGAGACCCCGCTGGACCCTCCCGTCGCGCGGTCCGACACCGCAGCCTGGGCCGCCCGCTCCCTCGCCGAGCAACTGTCCCAGCGTCTTGTCGCGCTGGGCCTGTCGGCCGGACGCCTCCGGGTGGAGGCAGAGTGCGAGGACGGGGCAGAGCTGGGCCGCTCCTGGCTGCTGGGCACCACGCCCGCGCCCGCCGACCTCACCGACCGCGTGCGCTGGCAATTGGAGGGCTGGCTGGCCGGTCGCTCCGGCCGACCGCCCGCCGCACCCCTGACCCGCCTGCGCCTCGTTGCCCTAGAGCTCACTCCCGCGGGCGCCGCCCAGGCCGGCCTGTGGACCCGGCCCGGGGAGCAGGTTGAACGCCGAGCCCACCGTGCGGCCGGACGCGTCGAATCCCTCCTCGGTGCCGGCGGTGTGTGCGTCCCCGTGCTGCGCCCCGGACGGGATCCGCGTTCGCGCACCGCCCTCGTCGGCTGGGGGGAGACATCCGTCGGCGGTGCGAACAACATCCGTGAAACAGGCCCCGGAAGTGCGGCCGCGGAGACGGCTCCCTGGGCCGGCGCCCTGCCCGCCCCCTCGCCCACCCTGGTGCCCCCTGCGCCGCTGCCGGCCCGCCTGCTCGACGACGGCGGGCACGACGTCGGCGTCGATGCCCAGGGGCAGCTGGTAGCCGCGCCGGCACGCGTCGACCTGGACCGCGCCCGCGGGGACGCCGCCCCAGCCGCATGGGACGGATGGGGTGAGCCGCTGGAGTACTGGCGCGGGGAGCGGCGGGTCGTGTCTTGGGCGGGACCCTGGCCGGTCGACGAGCACTGGTGGCGGCCCGGGGGCGCGTCGCGCCGTGCCTACCTGCAGGTTGTCACCGACGTCGGCCCGCCTCTGCTACTCGCTCGTGCGGGCCGCTGGTGGGTCGACGGCGTCTACTCCTGACGGGGTCCCAGCACGGTGAGGCTGACGATGCCGACCACGCACAACCACACCAGGGCGATGGCCCAGCCGGCCAATACGTCCGTCAACCAGTGGTAGGCCAGGTATACGCGCGACAGGCCCACAGCGGCGGCGGCCATGCACGCCGCTATGCCCGCCAGCGCCTTGCGGGCAGGCGACGCCGTCGAGACCAGCGCGAATCCCGCCAGCACGCCCACAAACACTCCGGTGTTGAACGAGTGTCCGGAAGGGAACGACCAGGAGGAGGCGGGGTCGCCCAGCAGCAGCGCGGTGGATGGGCGCGCGCGAGCGAAGATGAGCTTCAATATCACCGTTAGCAGCGAAGAGCCGACCATGGCCCCGGCCAGCACCAGGGCGCGGCGCCAATGCCTGCGCAACAGTAGGAACGTGCATACGGCCGCGGTGAGCAGCGTCAGCCCGAGCGTGCCGCCCAGTTGAGTGACCGGCCACGCCACCGCGGTGACCAGCCCGTGCCGTGCCCGCACCGCCCAGGCGGTAACCGCCGGATCGTAGACGGCCGGGGAGTATCCGCACTCGGTGCTCACCGCCAGCCATGCGAACACGGCGGCCGCCGCCGTCGCCATAAGAGCGAGAAGCGGACGGAGGTCCCGCTGCGGGACGGCGATGGTTTGCTGCATTAGACGCGAGCCTATAGGCCCGCCCTGGGTGCAACCTGTGACGCGCGACTGCGGCGGAGCGGGTGCGGGGGAGTGCGCGGTCGGCCGGTAGCATCTACGGCGGGTCGCCCCGGACCCGACGGGCGGGCACCGGAGGTTGCGGAGAGGGCCTTGCGCCCGCTCCGGGAGAGGAATCAGGACGCGCATGGCCAAGCTCTATTTCCGCTACGGTGCCATGAACTCGGGCAAGACCACGGGACTGTTGCAGACCGCCTACAACTACGAGGAGCGCGGGCAGCGGGTACTCCTGGTCAAGGCCGCGATCGACACCAAGGGTAATGACACCGTGGTCTCCCGCCTGGGGATGACTCGCCGCGTCGACCTGCTCGTCACCGCCGACGACGACGTGCGCGCCCTGGTACGCCGGGCCGCCCTGGGGGAGCGCGCCGCCGACCCGCAGGCCGGCCCGCGTGAGACCGTCGACTGCGTACTGGTCGACGAGGCGCAGTTCCTCACCCCGCTGCAGGTCGACCAGCTCATGGAGATCGTGCTCATCGACGACATTCCCGTGCTCGCCTACGGGATCCGCACCGACTTCCGCACCGTGAGCTTCCCCGGATCGCGGCGCCTGCTGGAGATCGCCCACTCGTTGGAGGAGCTCAAGACGATCTGCCGCTGTGGGCGTAAGGCCATCTTCAATGCCCGCAAGGTGGGGGAGGAGTTCGTTTTCGACGGCGATCAGGTCGCCATCGATGGCGTCGACGTCACCTACGAGTCCCTGTGCGGCAAGTGCTATCTGGAATTCGGGGGCGTGCTGCCGGGGGAGTGAGGGCCGGGGGAGGGCGCCGGGCCGCGACGCGCGAGCCGGCGCACACCGGGATATGCGGGCCAGAGTGCACTTCCGAGGAGGTCCTTGTATTGGGGGAAATACAAGCGATACCGTGGAGACGTGGATGTCTACTACGCCATCATCGCCGACATCGTCGGCTCCCGGCGTCTGACCGACCGGCGCGCCGCGCAGGCCACCTTCGCCGATGCGCTCACGCGGGCGGCCGCGGGGCTGTCGCTGCCGCAATCGCCCATCGCCACCGTAGGTGATGAGTTTCAGGCCATCGCCGCCTCGCTGCCCGCTGCCCTGACGCTCACTGTGCGCGTCCAACTGCTTCTTCCCGAGGGGTTGGCCCTGCGCTTCGGCATTGGTGCCGGACGGGTGGGGACGGTCTCCGCCGACGCCGACGGCGCTGGCGCCACCATTCAGGACGGCAGTGCCTGGTGGGCGGCACGCGAGGCCATCGAGCAGGC
The DNA here is from genome assembly GCF_003287795.1 of Actinomyces sp. Z5. Classification (NCBI taxonomy): domain Bacteria; kingdom Bacillati; phylum Actinomycetota; class Actinomycetes; order Actinomycetales; family Actinomycetaceae; genus Actinomyces; species Actinomyces sp. Z5. The sequence goes on along the minus strand of NZ_QMIN01000109.1, from coordinate 71,557 downwards.
GCACGCCGTCCAAGACGCGGGCCGAGAGTTCTGCCGCAGCTGGCTGCGTGTGGCGCAGGACGCCGTCGTCCCGGGCGATGCACAGGAGGTTGAGGCGATCGTCAATGCGCTGCTCCTGCTGCGCGACCAGGCCGTCACCCGCCTGCGACCGCGACAGCGGCGCATGACCGCGGCGCTCCTGGCCGGCGCCACCCAGGTCGAGGTGGCTCGGGCGGAGAAGGTCAGCCAGCAGGCCGTCTCCGACTTCTTCCGCGGGCCGGGGGCCGCCCTCATCGAGGGCCAAACCCTGCTCGACACCCTGCTCGACACTGTCGCCGTGGCGCGCACGGGACGCGAACCGCAGGCGGTGCAGCAATGACCGCGCTCGTACTGCTACTCGCCGGGCTCGCCAGCACCTTGCCTGTGCTGGCGCGGCGACTCTTCGGCGAGGGACGTCCAAGGCGGCGAGCCGTAGCAATCGCCGCCGGGACCGGGGCGCTCGTCGTCGTCGGGATTCTTCTCGCCCGGGGACCACTGGGACTTGCGGCCGCCGGTGTCGTGGTCGCCATCGTCGTCCCGGTGGTGTGGAGCGTTTGGGAAATGCTCGCGCCCAGTGAGTGGGGCGGGGCGGTGTCGCTCATTGCGCTCGCCGTCGGCTGTGGGGCCTGTGCCGTGCTAGCCGCCCCCGTCGGCACGTCGGCGGCGCGGGCGTGCGCCGTGGCGGGCGTGGTCATTCTCCTGGGGGCGCCGGCGAATGGGCTGGTGTCGGCCGTCCTCAATCTCGCTCGGGGCTCTAACTCGTCCGCGGGCACGCTGTCGCCGCTGGTTGTGGCGATGCGTGGTGGCCGCTGGATCGGACCGCTTGAGCGCATCCTCATCCTCTTGCTCGCGGCAGCCGGAGCGCAGGCAGCGGTTGCGGCGGTCATCGCCGCCAAGGGTGTGATCCGCTTTCCTGAGATCAACAAGGATCAGGACGGCCGCAAGGCGGAGGAGTTCCTCATCGGCTCAATGACCTCCTGGATTCTGGCGGTGCTTGCCATCGCTGCGGTGTCGGTGGCTTGAGTTGGAGGGTGTGTCGTGTGGTGCCGGGGCGGGCTCACGGGGAACGATCGCGTGAAGTCATCCGATAGGGGTGTGCCACGTGGTGCCGGGGCGGGCTGAACCGATGCGGGGCCGGTTGAAGCGGCTTGCTGGGTGCTGAGAGATGCGCGAGAAATGTGATGCACGTCTCACTGACGTGGGTGCGTTTAGGGCTGTGAGGGGCGAATTCGTGTCGGACCCTCGCGCTACTGTGTACATATGTTCGAAGGTAGGGGTGTTGAGAGCCAGCCCGCCCGGCGTGCCCGGGCGGGTCGGGTGACGTCGCCTGCTGCCGCGAAGCTGACGACCGGGCCCCTGGCAAGTCCTCAACCTCGCCATGCGGCAGGATCCCGGATGGATGGTGAGGTTGAGGACCTGGTCGGTCGTCTGTCGGGGGTGCCGGCGGGCGCTGACCTGGCAGATCTGATTGAGGGCCTGTTGTCGGTGCTGCTGGTGCCCGCCCACCCGGACGTCGCCACTGATGACACCGATGACACCGATGGCGCGGCGGACGCCAATGAGGTTTTGAGTATCCCTGATACCGACGCTGTGTTGGCAGCGGTTACCAGCCCGGCCGAGCGGATGCTGGCCGAGGCGGCCGGGCGGCTGGGTATGGACTGGGGACAGGGTGCAGGGGCTGATGCGCTGGCCTGCTTGGGTGGCCAGGTACTCAGCGAACTGGTGGGGGCCTGCCACCGGCTGGGTGCCTGGGCGGCCTGGGCGGAGGGCGTGGCGGCCGCCTGCCTGACCCGGACAGCAGAGATGAACCGCGGCACCCCGCCCTGGGGGCCGGGCGGCCGGCTTGAGCAGTTCATTACCGAGGATGAGCGGAGGTTCACCGCCAGCGGGGAAATCGCCGCCCGACTCGGCACTACTCGCAGCAGTGTGGACCTACTCCTGGACCGTGGCCAGGCATTGCTGCAACCCGAGTTCGCAGCCACGGAGGCCTTGCACCGGGCCGGTCTACTGGACACCTCCAAGACTGCCTTGATCGTCCGCCGGCTGCAGGACGTCAACCCCGACACGGCGGCAGCGGTGCAGGAACGGGTGCTGGCCCGTGCTCCACGCCGCACCTGCTCGCAGCTGGGGCGGGATATTGATCGGGCCCTGGCCGCCCTCGACCCCAACGGTGCTAGCAGTCGCCGTAGGCGAGATGTGGCGGGGCGGCGGGTGACCCGGCCCCGTCCGGCCGGTGAGGGGACCCACGAAATGCGTCTGCTACTGCCAAGCCTGGACGCGCTACTACTGGACGCCACCCTGGACGCGATCGCCGCCAGCGCACGAGCCGCCGGCGACAGCCGGTCCCTGTCTCAGTTGCGGGCCGATGCCATCACCGGCATGACCCTGCGCACCTTGCAGGGCAGCCAGAACCTGGCCTGTCGAACCGCAAACGCCAATGACGTCAGTGCCTTCACCACCGCCGTCAGTGGGACTGGCCCTGCCCTCGCGACGGTCGGGCCGGGGGCTGCTGGTTTGCTGCCGGATGGGGTGCCGTTGCCAGGCCTGCTGGGGGCGCTAAGCAGCCTGGTGGAGCCATCTCGTCCCTGGTGGACGCCATCCGGCATCACCCCCGTGTTCCCGCCACCCGGAATCAGCGTCAACGTTGACGTCACCGTGCCGTTGAACCAGCTCCTACCCGAAGACGGCAGCGAAGGCCTGCCCGCCTGTGACGGGAGAGGTCTGCCCACCTCGTCCGGGGGAAGAACGGTGCCTACAGGCAGCAGGGCAACTACGCCCGAAACCGCCAGTGGCAGTGGGAGCAGTCTGCCTGAAACCGGCGGCGGGAGTCTGCCTGAAACCGGCGGCGGGAGTCTGGCCGTAGCCAGCGTCCGAGGGAGCAGTCTGCCCACCGACGTCGAGGTCACACGGGCGGCTGGGATCGGATCCGGCGGGGCTGCTACCGTCCCCCGGGCCGTCGAGGCAGCCGAGAAGGCTGGGGCGGCGGAGGTTGTGGTCGGCACCGGTCGCGTGGCGGTTCCTGCCGCCACAGCCAGGGCATTGGCAGCTGGCGGCACCTGGCGCAGGCTGGTCACCGATCCACTATCCGGGGTGGTGCTGGACGTGGGCCGCAGTCACTATCGGCCCCCAGCCGGCCTACGCGACCTGGTGCAAGCCCGTGACCAGGAATGCGTCTTCCCCGGCTGTGGCACCCCCGCAGCCCGCTGCGACACCGACCACATCACCCCCTGGGCTTCCGGTGGGGCCACCAGCCTGAATAACCTCACCACCCTGTGCCAAGCCCACCACCGCCTCAAGCACACTCCCGGATGGACCCTCACCCGTCAGAACACGGCCGACGGCGATGGCGTGCTGATCTGGACCACCCCCACCGGGGCCCGCTACCGGCGCACCCCCGACGGCACCATCACCCTCCTGCCCCGCCGCGTCGGGCCGCGTCAACTGGCCATGCCCGCCCAGCAGGCACCCCAACACCTAGCCGACGCGGTCGACAGCGCAGTGGTGAGTCGGCTTGAGCACGGCTTGAGTCTGGCTGCGCAAGCACAGGAACAAGCACGAGTGCAGGAAGGAGGCCCCGCCGTCGGCTCCGGTGACACAGTGCAGGAAGTCGACTCAGCCGCCGGTTCCGGTGGCACAGTGCAGGAAGTCGACTCAGCCGCCGGTTCCGGTGGCACAGCTCAGGAAGCCGCCCCCGCTGTCGGCTCCGGTGCCGCTATTGCCGAGGCACCTGGCGGCGCCTCCACGCGTCCCAGCAGGCGTCCCGGTCGGCCCCCGCAACCCCCGCAAGTAGTCAGCCGTGGGCCCCGGCCCGGGCACCCCATCGGCGCATTCGAGACCGCCCCCTTTCCCCAAGCCCTCCACGACCTGGGGTTAGCTCCATTACTTGACCAAATCCCGCCCTTCTAAAACACACCCCGGAAAGGCGGCGTGAGGTTCTAGTCGTTGGTGGCGCAGGCCCCGAGCCGTTGGGGGCGTGAGGTTCTAGCCACTGGCAGCACCAGGCCCAGCAGCTCTTCCGAGGACATTCATGAGGGCCGCTTCCATGACTTCCATAACCATGAGGACCACTTCCATGAGTCTCGATACCGACATCGGCGGCCGCGGTTCCGGTGCGCTCCCGCAAATGCCCGCCGGCACCATGGCCCTCACCGGTACGGCGGGGCCGGCAGGCACTACCGGAACCCACCGCTATGCCGAACTACATGCTCACTCCGCCTACTCCTTCCTCGACGGCGCCAACGAGCCCGAGGACCTCGTCGCCGCCGCCGTCGAGCTCGGTCTGGAAGCCCTAGCTCTGACCGATCACGACGGCATGCCCGGCATCGTCCGCCACGCCCAGGCCGGCCGTGCCCACGGAATCCCCACCGTTCACGGCACCGAACTCACCCTCGAAGACGGCGCCCACCTGCCGATCCTCGCCCGTGGCCCACTCGGCTATCACCGCCTGTGCGCCGCCATCTCCCGCCACAATCTCGCCGCCGGGCACCGTACCGATCCAGCTCACCGTTTGCCGATCCTGGCCGACGAGCTGCATTCCACCTGCCTGGTCCTCACCGGCACTGTCAACGGGCCACTGCGTCGTGCCCTCGGCGACCCGCATCGCCCCGATGCCTGGGACCCCGCCGCCGCCGACACCGCCCTCGGGCACCTGGTTGACCTCTTCGGCCACGACGGCGTCGCCGTCGAGATCTGTCTTGACGGCAGCCCCACCGACGCAGCCCTGACCGCCGTCCTGACCAAGCTGGCCTCCGAGCACCACCTCCCACTCGTCGCCACCGGCGCGGTGCGCTGCGCCCGCGCGGCCGACTCCCATCTCGCAGACGTGCTCACCGCCACCCGGCTACGCACCGACCTCGAAAACGCCCGCGGATACCTGCCCGCCATCGGCCGCTGGCTACGCGGCCCACAGGACATGGCCCGGCTGCACCGTCGGGCGCCCCACGCCGTCGACGCCGCCGCCGAGATCGCCCGGGACCTCGCCTTCGACCTCGCCCTCGTAGCCCCCGGCCTGCCCGACCCGGAGGTGCCCGCGGGGCACACCCCCGCCACCTGGCTGCGGGAGCTCACCCGCCGCGGTGCCCTGGCGCGGTACGGCACGGAGGCGGAGGACCCCGAGGCCTGGAGGATCCTCGCCCACGAGCTAGACGTCATCGAATCCCTCGGCTTCCCCGGCTACTTCCTCATCGTCCGCTCCATCGTCGACTTCTGTGCCAGCGCCGGCATCCTGTGTCAGGGGCGGGGAAGCGCCGCCAACTCGGCTGTCTGCTACGCCCTGGGCATCACGGCGGTGGACGCCGTCCGCCACCGCATGCTCTTCGAACGCTTCCTCTCCCCGGGGCGGGCCGGCTACCCGGACATCGACCTCGACATCGAGGCCTGCCGCCGCGAGGAGGTCATCCAGCACGTCTACGCCCACTACGGGCGCGACTACGCCGCCCAGGTCGCCAACGTCATCTCCTACCGGCCCCGTTCCGCGATCTGCGACGCCGCTCGGGCACTTGGCCACCCCGCCGGACTGCAGGACGCCTGGGCCTCCCGGATGTCCTACCACTGGAGAAAGGTTCGCATCGAGGACGGCCCCGCAGCGGATGCTCCTCCCGAGCAGGTCCTCGACGTCGCCGAGCACCTGCTGCGCCTGCCCCGGCACCTGGGCATCCACTCCGGCGGCATGGTGCTCGCCGACCGCCCGGTCACCGAGGTCTGCCCCGTGCGCTGGTCCGCCATGGAGGGGCGCACCGTCCTGCAATGGGACAAGGATGACTGCGCCGCCGCGGGCCTGGTCAAATTCGACCTGTTGGGACTGGGGGAACTGACCGCGCTGCGACTGGCCTTCACCAGTCTTGCCGAGCGCGGCGAGACGGTGCCCGACCTCGCCACCGGGGGAGTCCTGCGCCCCGCCCAGAGGGGCCGCCCCTGGGGGCTGCACACGCTCCCGGAGGAGGACCCGGCCGTCTACCGGCTGCTCAGCGCCGCGGACACGGTCGGCGTCTTCCAGGTCGAGTCCCGCGCCCAGATGGCCACCCTGCCCCGCCTGCGCCCGCGCAAGTTCTACGACATCGTCGTCGAGGTCGCCCTCATCCGGCCCGGCCCCATCCAGGGCGACGCCGTCAACCCCTATATCCGTCGCCGCCTGGGCCGAGAGGAGGTCACCTACCTGCACGAGTCCCTCAAGCCCGCCCTGGCCAAGACCCTGGGCATTCCGCTGTTCCAGGAGCAGCTCATGCAGATCGCCGTCGACGCCGCCGGCTTCAGCCCGGCCGAGGCCGACGCGCTGCGGCAGGCGATGGGTGCCAAACGCTCCGTCGAACGCATGGAGGCCCTGCATGAGCGGCTAGTCAGCGGCATGCAGGAACGAGGCATCGACCACCAGACCGCGGAGACCATCTTTGACAAGCTCCGCGCCTTCGCCGACTTCGGCTTCCCCGAATCGCACGCCTTCTCCTTCGCCTACCTGGTCTACGCCTCCGCCTGGCTGAAGGTCCGCAAGCCCGAGGACTTCTACGCCGGTATCCTCGCCGCCCAACCCATGGGGTTCTGGTCCCCACAGACTCTGGTCGCCGATGCCCGCCGCCACGGCGTGCGGGTACTGCCCGCCGACGTCAACGCCTCACGCGAGCAGGCCTGCGTCGAACCCCAGGACGACGCTGCCGCCCCGCCCGCCGACCCCAATGCCCTCAGCCCCCTCGATGTTCACCCCGACCTGGCCGTCCGCCTGGGCCTGGCCCCCATCAAGGGGCTGGGGAACGACGTCGCCGCCGCCATCGTCACCGAGCGCACCGCCCACGGCACCTACACCGGCGTCGCCGACCTCGCCCGCCGCGTGCGGCTGAGCCGCTCCCGTCTTGAAGCACTGGCCGCTTCCGGAGCCCTGGCCTCCCTTGGTGTCGCCCGCCGCGAGGCCCTGTGGGCGGCCGGCGCCCTGTCCCAGGAGTACGGGCAGCGTCATGCCGTCGGCCGCGAGCGGACCGCCTGGTACCAGCCGCCCCTGCCCGGTACCGCCGTCGGCGCTCGCGCTCCACGCCTGGCCGACATGACCGCCCGGGAGCGGCAGGACGTCGACCTGCGCCTGACCGGGGTCTCCACGGAGGCCTCACCCATCGTCTTTCAGCGCGACCGGCTCACCGCCGCCGGCGTGCTCACCGTCGCGGAGGTCCTGCACCACGAGTCGGGGCGCCGAGTACGGGTGGCCGGGCTCGTCACCCACCGGCAGCACCCCAACACCTCAGCCGGCACGATCTTCTTGAACCTCGAGGATGAGACCGGCCTGCTCAATGTCATCTGTCCCGCCGGCATGTGGCGCCGCTATCGCGACGTCGGCCGGCGGGCCGCAGCCCTCGTTGCACGGGGCATGGTCGAGTCCGGTGACGGCGTGACCGCCCTGGTAGCCGAGCACCTGGAGGTGCTGCCGGGAGTCACCTCACCGGGCAGCCGCGACTGGTGCTGAGGCGGTCGCGCCAGCTGGGTGATCAGCGCGTCGCTCAGTCCTTGTCACCGGTGTAGGCGGGCAGCTCGCCGACGACCGGCGCGTCCTTGGTGTGCAGCTCGGAGTACATCGACCAGGCCACGCTCACCAGCGGCACCGCCACGATCGCGCCGAGCAGGCCCGCCGCATAGGTGCCCACGGCCACGGCAATGATGACCACCACCGGGTGCAGCGACACCTGCCGCCCCATGATCAGCGGCTGCAGGATGTGCCCCTCGATCTGGCCGATACCGGCCACCCCCAGGCCAACGACGACCATGGTGATGAAGCCCTTGGAGGCCAGCGCCACCACCATGGCGATGATCATCGCCGTCGGCGCACCGATGATCGGGATGAAGGCGCCGATGAACACCAGCACCGCCAGCGGCGCGGCCAGCGGCACACTGATGACCTGGAGGAAGATTCCCGCCATGATCCCGTCGGTCAGTGCCACGAGCACGGTGCCGCGGGCGTAACCCGCGAAGGTGTACCAGCCGGCTCCCGCGGCGTGGTGGACATCCTCGCGCATGCGGGCCGGCAACTCGTTGAGGAACCACCGCCACATGCGCCCGCCGGAAGCCAGGAAGAAGATCGTGGAGAAGATTGCCAACGCCAGCACCGCGAAGATGTTCACCACCGTGCCCGCGTTGGACAGCACCTCGGTAGCCAGGGTGGGGGCATTGTTCGCCAGATAGTTCTGCCCCTGTCGCAGCAGGTCTTGCAGCCGCCCCATCAGCTCCTGCTGGGTCAGGTCCAGCGGCAGGGGGCCGTTGACGATGAAGTCCACGATCGTGTCGACGCCGTCCGAGAACTGCGATGCCAGCGTGTTCCACTGGTTGGTAACCGAGGTCACCACGTAGGTGACCATGCCCACCACCAGGGCCAGGGCTGTGAGCAGCGCCAGGAAGGTGGCCGGGTAGCGGGGCATGACCCGGGCGAACAGGTTCACCAGCGGCTGCAGGATCGAGGTGAGCACCAGCGCCATGAACACGCCCACGAACACGGGGACCACCCGGGAGGTGGCGAAGAACACCAGGCCGATGATGATGATCATCCCCAGCAGCAGCCAGGCCCCGAGCCCGCCGCGCACCAGCCAGGAGGGCAGCGAGTTGAGCGGCGAGGGGCGAGGCGCACCGGCTGCCGCCTCGCCGTCTGTGTCCGCGGCGTCGGCGGTGGAGGCGCCCTCATAGCGCAACTGCTGCTCGCGCGCGTCCAGCCGGGCGCGTTCGGCCCGGTCGATGGTGCGGCCCAGCACATCGCGTCCCTCGCGCAGCCGGGAGGTGAAGTGGTGCAGCGCCGAGTCCGATTCCGGCCGCTGCGGCTCCGTTTGGCTCGTCGGCTCCGGCGGGGGCGCGGGTTCGGCCTGCTCCGGCTTGTCTATAGCGTCCGCCATCTCAAACCTCCACTCCGAGCAGTGCGCCCACTTCGGCCGGGGCGGCGGCGAGGGCTTTGGCGCCGCGCAGGATTTCCGGGTTGCCGTATCCCCACAGGGCCCCGATGCAGTCGATGCCCTCCGTCCGGGCGCCGGCGACGTCGTGATCGAGGTCGCCGATGTGCACCGGTCGGCTGACGTCGACTCCCGCCTCGGCCAGACGCTCAATGGCGGCGTGGATGACCTGAGCCTTCCGGCCGCCCAGGTCCCCGGCGGCCGCCCCGCTGACCGCGCTGAAGCAGTCAAGCAGGCCGGCGTGCTCCAGGATCTCGCGCGCGTAGCCCTCATGCTTTGAGGTCGCCACCGCCAGCGGCACCCCGGCGGCATGCAGGGCACGCACCAACTCGGCCACGCCGTCGTACAGGGGGGAGTCGAGCATCGTATCGCGGTAGTGGCGCCGGTAGGTGGCGACCGCCTCGGCGTTGGCCGTGCCGGTCAGTCCGGCGTTAAGTCGGAAGCCGTCCACCAGCGGCGGGCCGACGAAGCGCATCAGCTCCGCCGGCGTCTGCTTCGGCAGGCCCAACTCGTCGAAGGCCAACTCCAGTGCCGCCAGGATGGCCGGCGCAGAGTCGATCAGGGTGCCGTCCAGATCGAACAGGACGGCGGTCGGGGCGTAGGGCAGGGGGAGTTGACGGTCCTCGCGACCGGCTCCGGCGGTGACATGCATGTTTTTCTCGGCTCGCTCTCGCTCGCGGACGCGGCTCAGACTACTAGCGTGGCACCCATGAGCACGCACGCCACACGCCCCCGCCTGCCGCGGACCACCGCCCTGACCCCGGGCCGGGGAGGTCAGCCACGACTGCTGATCGACGCACCCGCCGGCAGTGCTGAGATCTACCTGCACGGAGCGCACCTGACCGCCTGGACGCCGCGCGGCGGCAGGCCGGTCATCTTCACCTCGCGCCGGGCGATCTTCGACGGCGCGGCCCCGATCCGGGGCGGCGTCCCCCTGTGTCTGCCCTGGTTCGGGGCGGGTGTGAGTGGCGATCGGCGCCCCTCCCACGGGTGGGGGCGGATCTCGCCCTGGCAGTTGTCCAGCGTGCAGTCACGGCCGGGCGGCGGTGTGCAGGCCCTGTTCGCACTCGAGCGTGACGGCATCGCCGCCCTGTACTCCGTAGACGTGGGGGAGGAGCTGGGCCTATCACTGTCCCTGCGGCGCACCGGCGGTCCCGGGGCGGACGAACCGGTGGAGGCCGCTCTGCACACCTACCTGGCGGTGGGGGACGTGACCGCTGTGGAAGTGGCGGGCCTGGAGGGAGCGACCTATCTGGACAAGGTGACCGGCCAGGCCGGCCAGGTGCAACACGGCCCGCTGCGTATCACCGGGCAGACGGACCGCGTCTACGCCTCCGGCGCCCCAGTCACACTCTCCGACCCGGCCTTGGGGCGCCGAGTGAGCGTGATCGGTGTGGGGGCAGCCAACACCGTGGTGTGGAACCCGTGGAGCGCCGGCGCCGCCGCGCTGACGGACCTGGATGACGACGAGTTCGCCTCCATGCTGTGTGTGGAGAGTGCCGTGGTGGGCGATAATGCCGTGCGCCTGGCGCCGGGGGAATCGCTGTCGCTGGGTACCCGTATCACCGTCGCGTCCCTGTGATGCACGGCACCCGGGACGGATTTGCCCGCCTTGGCCCGGAGCGTGTTAACTTTCCTCAGTCAGCAATGCGGGCCTGTGCCCTGCGGCGGTGACCACAAGTCCGAGTGGCGGAATAGGTAGACGCGCTAGCTTGAGGTGCTAGTGCCTGACTAAAAGGGCGTGGGGGTTCAAGTCCCCCCTCGGACACCCGCTCGAAGGGCCGCGGCCGGTAGGTCGTGGCCATTAGTCGTATCCACTGAACGTCGGTAGGCTCGCCGCATGCAGCCCTTCGAGATCCGCGTGCCCGCCGAGACCCGCGACGGCGCCAACCTGCCCGCGCTCCTGTTGTCTGTTCCCACCAGCGCCGACGTCGACCGGGTGGCGGAGATCTGCCAGGATCCCGACATTCAGGAGTGGACCACCGTCCCGCGCGGTTACACCCGCGCGCAGGCGCAGGACTTCATCGACCGCATCGTGCGGGCCGGCTGGGAGGCCGGCAACGACCTGACCTGGGCGGTGCGCGAGGTCGCCGCCGACGGCTCCGCCCTGTTGGTGGGCATGATGAGCATTTCCGGACAGGCCGACGGCGCCTGGGAGATTGGTTACTGGCTCGCTCCCGAGGCCCGCGGTCGCGGCACCGTCTCTCGGGCGGCACGCGCGCTCATCGACACGGCCTTTCACTCGGACGGCCCACTGCACGCCGTCGCCCTGCGCTGGCGCTGCGACATTCACGACGGCGTGCCGAACTGGGCGTCCTGGCGGGTCGCCTGGGGGTTGGGTTTCCGCCGCGAGGGGCGAGTGCGCTCCTTCCTCGCCAACGACGGCGTGCTGCACGACGGGTGGGTGGGCACGCTCCTGCCCGCCGACCCGCGCCGCCCCGCCGCCCCCTGGGACGGTCCCGTCACGGTCGGCGGGCAGGTGGCCGGCTCGTCGCACACGCACGGCGCCGCCACGCCACTGGTGGCCGCCGACCCGGTCGGTGAGCGCGAGGGCGACGACCCCGAGGCGCTGGTGCGCCGCTTCCACTCCACCTACGGGCTGCCCATCCGGACGGATGGGCCGAGTCTGGACCGCGAGAGCCTGCACATGCGCATGAGCCTGATCGCCGAGGAGTTCGGTGAGCTGATCGGCGCCGTCTATGGGCAGGCGGCCCGCGGCGAGGTCGAGGCCGCTTACCGGCGCGCCGTCGCAGCCGACGACGGCACCCGCGACACGGTGGAGGCCGCCGACGCCCTGGCCGATTTGGTCTACGTCATCTACGGCATGGCGCTGGAGACCGGCATCGACCTGGCCGCGGTGCTGGCCGAGGTGCAGCGCTCCAACATGTCCAAGCTCGGGGCGGATGGTCGGCCCATCTACCGGGAGGACGGCAAGGTCCTCAAGGGGCCCGGCTTCTTCCCGCCGGACGTTCCCGGCGTGCTCGGCCTCTAAGAGCCCCGGGACGCAGCCGCCGTCTTCCGGTGCTCCCTGGGATGGGCCGGAGCGCGTGGCAGGATGAGTCCCATGACTCAGGCCGATCCCGCTGCGGCGGACGCACTCCCCGAAACCAACCCCTTCGCCCGCCCCTGGGAGCTCGACCTGGAACTGCCCGATTTCGGCGCCGTCTCGCCTGCGGACATCGAGCCGGCGGTACGGGCCGGTATGGCGGCTCAGCGTGCCCAGTGGGAGGCGATTGCCACCAACCCCGCCGCGCCGACCGTGGAGAACACGGTCGCCGCCGTCGAACGCAGCGGCGAACTGCTTTCCCGCGCCCTGACCGTGCTGTACGCCCTGACCTCTGCTACCGACAGCCCCGAGTTGGACGCGCTGGAGGAGGCCCTCGCCCCCGACCTGGCCGCCCACGACGACGCCTACAGCCTGGATGCTCGCATCTACCGGCGTTTCAAGACCCTCGACGAACAGGTGCGTGCCGCCGCCCAGGCCACGCCCGCTCGGACCCCGGTGGACGCCGACGGTCAGGCGATCGACGCCGAGACCGCCCGCTGCATCCGCCTGGCCGTGGAGGAGTTCGAACGCGACGGCGTCGCCCTGACCGGCCCGGACGCGGACCGGCTGCGCGCCATCAACGCCCGGCTGACGGCCCTGTCCACCCGCTTCGCCACTCTCACCACCAACGCGATGCACGCCGCCGGCGTCGCCAACTTCACTGCCACTCCCGCGCTGGCCACCACCGCCACCCACGCCGAGCGCGTCGCCCTGCTGAACCGGTCGCTGGGCCGTGGACTGTCCGGTGAACATGACACTCGGGCCCTCGTGCTGGAGGAGGCCAGGCTGCGGGCCGAGCGCGCCCGGCTGCTCGGCTACCCCCACCACGCCGCGGTCGTCGCCGCCGAGTCGGCGGCCCGCACCAGCCAGGCCGTCAACGAGCTGCTCACCCGCCTGGTGCCCCCGGCCATGGCCAACGCCCGCCGCGATGCCGAAACCTACGCCGCCCGCATGGCCGCCGACCCGGCCACCCAACCCGGGGAGAGCTTCGGCCCCGCCGACTGGCCCCGCTACGAGGAGGCCGAGCGCAAGGAACGCTTCGGCGTCGACGACGCCACCCTCGCCCCCTACCTGGAGCTGAACAACGTCGTCGAACGGGGCGTCTTCTACGCTGCGACCCGCCTGTACGGCATCGGCTTCCACGAGCGTCCCGACCTGGCCGCCCACATGTACGCCCCGGATGTGCGCGTCTGGGAGGTCCGTGACGGCGAGGGCGATGCCGCGCCCCTGCTGGGACTGTTCGTCGGCGACTACTACGCCCGCGAGGGCAAGCACGGTGGCGCTTGGATGGACTCCCTGGTGGAGCAGAGCCACCTGACCGGCCGCAGGCCGGTGGTCATCAACTGCCTGAACCTGACCAAGCCCGAATCCGGGCCGACGCTGCTGAGCTGGGACAACGTCATCACCGCCTTCCACGAGTTCGGCCACGCCCTGCACGGACTGTTCGCCGATACCCGCTGGCCCAGCGCGTCGGGCACCAACGTGCCCCGCGACGTCGTCGAGTTCCCCTCCCAGGTCAACGAGAAGTGGGCACTGCACCCGCAGGTCATCGCCTCCTACGCCCGCCACGTGGACACCGGCGCGCCCTTGCCGCAGTCCCTCGCCGAGCAGCTGCGCAGCCAGGGCGCCTTCGGCCAGGGCTACGCCACCACCGAGTACTTGGGGGCGGCCCTGCTCGACCAGGCCTGGCACACCCTGGAGGCACAGGACGTGCCCGACGACGTGACCGCGGTCGAGGCCTTCGAGCACGCCGCCCTGGCCGACGCCGGCATTGACGACGCCCTGGTCCCGCCCCGTTACCGCACCACCTACTTCGCCCACGTCTTCGGCGGCGGCTACGCGGCCGCCTACTACGCCTACATCTGGAGCGAGGTCATGGACGCGGACACCACCGAATGGTTCCGCACCGACGGCGAGGGCGGCCGCGGCGGCGACCTGGGCCTGAATCGCCGGGCCGGGGAGCGCTTCCGCCGTGAGTTCCTCTCCCGTGGGGACTCCCGCGACCCGCTCGTCTCCTACCGCGCCTACCGCGGCCGCGACCCCAAGATCGAACCGCTGCTGCGGCGCCGCGGGCTGAACTAGATCGTGGCCTTGGCGGTAGACGCGGCCCACGGTTGAGCCGGTATCCTTGCCCACATGACGAATGACCCGCGGTCCGCGCTCAACCGACTCATTGCCGCCTTCGAGGCGCACCTGGACGCCGCCGCGACGGGTGACGAGACGTCCCCGGCCGTTGTCGCGGCGGAGGACGCCCTCCAGGACGCCTTCTTCACCTACGACGACGCCCTGTTCACCGCCTACGGCATCGAACTGCCCTTCGACGCCTTCGACTCCGATGAAGACGAGGACGACGATGAGGCGGAGGACGACGAGGACGAGGGCGCCGAGGACGACTACGACGACGAAGACGTGGACGAGGACGACTACGACGACTACGACGACCGGGAGGTCGACGACGACGACTACGAGGGCTGATCGGCCTGCGGGGACAGACTCCCGCCACCCATGGTGAAGGCCCGGTCCGCGAACCGGTCCGCCTCGCTCTCGTGCGTGACCACCAGCACCGCCGCCCCGGCGTTCGCCGCTTCACGCAACAGCTCCAGTGCCGCCACGGTGTTCTCCCCGTCCAGTCCGGCCGTGGGCTCGTCGGCCAGCACGATTCGCGGCTGCAGCAGCAGGGCCCTGGCCACGGCCATCCGCCGCAGCTCGCCGCCCGACAGCTCGCTGGGCCGGGCCTCCCTCAGCTCGGCCAGGCCGACCGCCTCCAGCAGCTCCTCCGCTCGCTGCTGCGGGGGCTCCGCGCGGCCATACAGGACCGCCGGAAGCAGCACGTTCTCCAGCACCGTCAGGCTGCGCAGGGCCGTGTGCCCCTGCGGCACCAGGCCGATTCTCCGGTTGCGCAGCCGCGAGCGCTCGGCCTCACCCAAGGCGTACAGATCCTCCTCGCCGACCATGACGCTGCCGGCGGTGGGCGTCAGCATCCCGGCCAGCATGCTCAGCAGCGTGCTCTTGCCGCTGCCGGAGCGACCCGTGATGACCGTGAGCGTTCCCGCCTCCAGCTCGAGGTCCACCGGCCGCACCACCGTGAATGTCCGGCGGCTCCGTCCCCGGGAGAAGTCCTTCGCCAACTCCCTTGCTCTCAGCTCCATGTCACTCGCCCTCCTGCAGCAGTAGGCTCGTATCCATCCGATTCAGGATGCGGACCCCGATCCACGTGGACATCCCGGCGGCGAGGATCGCCGCAGCGAGCGCGAGGCCCGCGAGTGTGGCCAGCGCGCCGAGTCCGGGAAGCACGAAGCCGACGTTCAGGCCCTGAGAAACAGCGACCCTGAAGGCCCCGAGTCCGACACCCGCGATGACGACGCCGAGGACCCCACCGCCGAGGTTGGCAGCCACCGACTCCCGCACCACGATCCTTGAGAGCGTGCCGCGGGCCGCCCCCATCGCCACGAGGCAGGCGAACTCCCGCTTGCGCTCGTTGATCAGCATGCCGAACACCAGGACGGTCATCACCAGGCCGATCACCCACACAACGCCCACGAGTATCCCTACCGTGTCCGAGATCCTGTCGAGGCTGTCCGCGATACCCGCGACCATGCTCGCGGACGTGGCAACGCTGACCCCGTCGACCTGGCTGGCGATGTCTGCGGCGACGGCCGCGGCGTCGTGACCGGGTGCGACCCGCACCAGGACGGAGGAGACCACGTTGTCGGTATCGACGTCGCCGTACTTGTTCAGTCCCTTCGCGACGGAGGATGCGATGAGTACCTTGGCGGTGTCGAAGTCGGTGTATATGGCGTTGTCCAGGGTGGAGCCGGTGGCCGCGAACTGTCCGACCACGTGGTAGTCGTTGTCGAACAGGCGGAAGTCGTCCCCGTCGGTCAGCGCGACGTTACTGCCGACGATGATGCCCAGCGGGCCCAGGTCGGCATCCGCGAGCGTGTCGGTGATCCAGGGCTGGATGACGAAGTCGCTGCCGGGGTCGAAGGCGATGATCTGGTAGTGCCCCGAGCAGCAGCTCGCCTTGGCGGACGCCAGGAACAGCTGCGGCGAGGTGGCCTCCACGCCGGGGACGGCCGCGACGGCGTCGAGCGTGTCCGCCGGCATGTAGAAGTAGCCCGGCTCGGCCTGTACCAGGACGTTCTGGGCGTCGAACTCATTCGCGGCCTCCGTCGGCGTGACCAGGATGTCCGCCCCCAGGCGGGACCGGGTGGTCTCCAGGCCCTCCCGGATGCCCCGGACGAGTAGCGTGCCGCCGAAGAGCACGCTGGACATCAGGGCCGCGATGGCGACCAGCGCCGCCGTCCGGGCGGGGTAGCCGCGCAGGTTGAGCCACGGGAGCCTGTTCAGTGAAAGCATGTGCGTTCGTCTCCTCATCCGGCCGGTGGCCTCCGTCGGTCATTCCTGCGCGCGGCCCATCCGGTTGCCAGCCCGGTGCTCAGGCCCCCGGTGCCGAGCGTGACCAGCAGGGTGAGCCCGGCCGCCGACAGCATGTGCGCCGGCGTCGCCGTGCCCTCGGCCAGCAGGCTCCCGCCCGCCCCGATGAACAACAGGGCGGCGACCAGCACGCCGACGCCGGCGCCCGCCGTGTAGACGAGCACGGCCTCCGACATGATTACGCGGCTTAAGGTCCGGCGCGATGCGCCGATCACGCGCCACACGCGCAGCTCGGGTTCGCGCTCGCGCAAAAGCAGCCACTGGGCGACGGCGAGGGCGAGCAGCAGGAGCAGCCAGGTGCCGGCGGCGGCCGCCGCGAGCACGGCCGTCTGCCCGCCGATGTCATTGGCGGTGGACGTCAGGCTCGCGTCTGCGCCCACGGCGGTCGCCCTGCGCACGTAGATGTTGATCCAGGCGGTCACGCTCTCCACGTCCTGCCTGTCCTCCACCTGCAGCAGGGCGACGGAGTAGTCGCGCTGCGGGTCGACATCGGCATAGGTGTCGACGCCGGCGGCGAGCGAGTCGTCGATCAACTCCGACAGGGTATTCATGGTGACGAAGACCGCGCCGTCCAGCTCGGAGCCGGTGGGTAGCAGGTGCGCGGCCACCGGCCGCTCACGCCCGAACAGCTCCACCGTCTCCGGGCCGGCATCCGGGCCGGAGGCCGCCGCGGCGTCCACCTCGGGGCCGACCGCGACGACGCCGTCGCCCAGCGTGAAGTCGGCGCCCTCGGCCAGCCAGGGGGAGATGACGAAGTCCGTTTCCGGGTCGAAGCCGACGATCCAGACCCGCTGGCCGTCCGCCCGCGTGTCGGACAGGTACAGCTGGTAGGAGAGGGCGGTGATGTCATCGTTTGCGGACAGGCGGGAGAGCGTGGACCGCTGCCGGTAGCACTCCACCGGGGTGCCCTGCATGAGCAGCTGATCCTGGTAGAGCCGGTTCATGGCGGCGGTCGGATACACCAGCACGTCGGCGCCGAGGCGCTGCTCCGCCAGGGCGGCCTCCTGCCGCAGACTCTGCACCAGCAGCAGCCCGCTGAACACGCATGCCGCCTGGACGAGCACCAGGGCCAGTAGTATCGCCGTCCGGGCCGGATGCGCGCTCAGGTTCTTCAGCGGTATCGTCCGCAGGGAGAGGCTACGGTTCACGGCTCGCCGTCACCGGCCTCGGACACGTCCAGCCAGAGGGCCGGGCGCACCCCGTACTCGGCGTCCACGTAGGCACCCGCCTCGGCGGTCTCCCCGGTGGTGGAGACGTACTGGGCGGCGTAGGGGTAGCCGCCCGGCGAGCGCAGCCACCAGTCGGCCATCCCGTCCGCGTCGACATATGCCTGCCCGGTCGCGGCAGCGTCGGAGGCGGCCGCCCTGCCCAGGTAGTCCCGGTCGGCGTCGTCGTGCAGGTAGATCAGTGCCTCGGTGTGGCTGAGCGCGAAAACTCGGTCCGTGGTGTCCACGCCGCCGTCGGTGCCGACCACGGACTGGTCGTCGTTCCGCAACCGCGTGGCCCGGATGATCTGCCGCTCGGTCGGGCTGAAGGCGGCCTGGAGGAAGGCGTCGTTCAGCCAGGTGCGCAGCTCGCTGTCCTCCCAGGTGACGGATGCGAAGGGCTCGGCGTTGTACCGGCGGGAGGCCAGGCAGTCGACGCTCAGTAGCAGCAGCCGGTCGTCTATCCGGTCGAGCACGAACCACTCGACCGGCTCGGCGCCGTCGGCGGCGTCGCCATCCTGCTCGTAGGCGCCGAAGGCGATGACGTCGCCCTTCTGGGAGTCCCGGTAGGGCAGGGCGGGGTCGGCCTGGGCCAGTGCGGCCGCCCGCTCCGCGGCGTCGCGGTAGTCGCCGAGCCCATCGAAGATCCGGTAGGCCTCTGCGGCGTTACCGGATGCGGACAGGCGCACGGCCTGCTGGTAGCTCGATCGCCGCTGCTGGCATGCCGCCGCAGTCATCAGCAGCGCCGCGGTCAGCACGAGCAGGGCCGCCACGCAGGCAATGAGGCTGGTCCTGTGAGTGGTCATTCTTGCGGTCATAGCCCGCGTCGCCGTCCGGAGGAGTCAGGCGGCGCTCGGCCCGGTCGTCCGCAGCGATCCGATGAGCGCGCCGATGCCGGAGCCGACGATGAGCACCGCCATGATTCTGACGAAGGGCTGGAAAA
Source organism: Actinomyces sp. Z5 (assembly GCF_003287795.1). NCBI lineage: Bacteria > Bacillati > Actinomycetota > Actinomycetes > Actinomycetales > Actinomycetaceae > Actinomyces > Actinomyces sp. Z5. Next base: position 52,999 of record NZ_QMIN01000109.1, on the reverse strand, counting down.
CCGTGTAGCAGCGCATGGTGCGCATCATGCACAAGGGGCAGATGACGCCGGGGATGAGGAACACGACGACGCCGCCAACGGTGGCGACGACTTGCAGCGCGATCCGGAGGGGAGGGTTCTTCACCCAGGCAGACGCGCCGAAGAGCACGAGGAGACCCGCTCCGCCGGCGGCCACCGCGTTCTGACAGTCGTGGCAGTGCATCCAGGTGCCGTCATCCTTCGGCCCGCATGCGGAGAAGGCCGTCAGCACCCCAATGACGAGCAGAAGGCTCAAGGCCGCCGGGATCAGGGGGATGAGGATGCTGTTCTTGAGTTTCTTCGGCATGAGCGTTCTCCTGTGTCACTGCTTCCGTGCCGTCGGACGGACCTCGGCAACCACGACCAGAGGCAGGTTAGGATGGCGTAACCTACGCGTCAACGCGGTCCCGGCAGCCGGTCACGTTCGAACTCTCGTTCCGGCCGAGTGTCAGAAGCGCTCGGGGTAGCCGACCTCCGGCGCCGTCACCTCGTTAAGGACGTGGCGGATCTGCGCCGGCAGGTCCAGGTCCTCGGCGGCCAGGGCGCCGCGCAACTGGGCGGGGGTACGCGCCCCGACCACGGTGGAGGCCATCCCGGCGGCGTCGCGCGCCCATGCCAGGGCCACTTCCACGGGCCTGCGGTCCAACCCGGTGGCGGCCGTCGCCACCGCCTCGACTACCCCGCGATGGGACTCACCCAGGTAGGGGGCCACGTAGGAGCGCAGGTGGGGGGAGGCGCCGCGGGAGTCCGGGGGAGTGGTGGCCCGATACTTGCCGGTCAATACTCCGCGTCCCAGCGGGGCGTAGCCGATCACGCCGAAGCCAAGGCCCGCCGCCGCCGGCAGCAGTTCCCGCTCGATGCCGCGTGCCAGGAGCGAGTGCTCCACCTCCACGGCGGCCAGCCCCGGCCCGCCGGCCTCACGCAGCAGGTCCGCCAGGTGCACGCTCACCCAGGCGGGGTGGTTAGACACCCCCACGTAGCGGGTGCGGCCGCTGGCGACGGCGATTCGTAGCGCGTCGGCGGTCTCCTCAAACGGAGTGGTCGCATCGGGGACCTGCACCAGCCATAGATCCAGGTGGTCGGTGCCCAGACGCGTCAGCGAGTCATCCAGCGTGTCAAGCAGGGTGCCGCGAGAGGCATCGGCCGCCGTCGAGCGGGCGCCGGTGCGCCAGGTGCGCACACCCGCCTTGGATACCAGCACCACGTCGCGCCGCTCCACCGTCCCGGCGAGCAGACCGCCGATCACCTCCTCCGAGGCGCCCTCGCAGTAGGAGGCAGCCGTGTCCAGCAGGGTGCCGCCGGCGTCGAGGAAGATCTCCAACTGGTCCTTGGCCTCCAACTCGTCGGTGTCCCGGCCCCAAGTCATGGTGCCGAGGCCGACCGCCGAGACGCGCAATCCGGTGCGCCCGAGCCGCCTGTGTTCCATGGCCCAACCGTATGGCGTCGTCGGCGCCATACCGGGCAGGCCGCCGACGGCGCGCCCCGTCACTCGCCTCGATTGACATTCGGAGGCGGGTGGCGGGGCGCCCTCCGACTCACTTGCGGACTGTGATGGCCCAGGAGGCCTCGCCGGTCTTGGTGAACTCGGTGACGGTGTAGCCGTTGTCCGCCGCCCAGGCGGGCAGCGACTGGGTGCCCTGGGTGCAGTCGAAGGCGATGACGAGCTCGTCGCCGATCTCCAGATCGGCCATCGCCTCCTCGGCCTCCATAACGGGGAAGGGGCAGATGAGGCCCTCGGTCTCCAACACGGTACGCATGACTGGGTCCTTTCGATGAGTGAATGAGGATGGGATGACGGGGGTGCGTGGTCAGCGGCTCGCGAGTGCGCCTGCCGCCTCGGACTCACCCAGGCGCTCGGAGGAGGCGGCGGAGGCCGCTGCTGCGCGCGCGGCACGCCGCTGATTGCGTGGGCGGATAAGGGTGACGTACGCGGCGGTGCCCACGCCCAGCACCTGGAAGACGAGCGCGGTCCAGCCCTGCCAGGACAGCAGGGAGGTCTGCACCAGGGCGTTGCCAATGGAGCAGCCGCCGGCCCAGGCCGCGCCCACGCCCATGAGCAGCCCACCGGCGATCGAACGGCGAATGACGGTGGCGGAGGGTACGCGGACGCGGAACTCGCCCGAGGCGCGGGCGCTGAGATGGGAGCCGAGGAGGATGCCGAGCACCAGCAGCACGCCCCAGTCGAGCCGGTCGGCGTCCCCGGTCACCAACCAGCCGACCAGGTTCGACGACGGCGTGGTGATTCCCAGCCCGTCGTGGCGGCCGCTGGCCCACGAGGTCGGCCAAGCGATGATCGCCACGAGTCCGACGAGCACGCCGGTCACCAGCGGGTTCCAAGCGCGTTCGAACAGCAGGTGGTTCAGACCCGTGCGCTGGGGAGCCAGCTGTAGTACGGCGGGCCGGTCCGCCGCAAGCCGGAGCTGCCAACGCACCAGAAGAGCGACTGCCGCCACCAGTGCGAGCACGCCGACCCAGTCGGGTAGCCCGAAGGCGGCGGGAATCGTGGTCAGCTGCGTGGTCCACAGGCCCTTGATCCAGGTGGTCACCGGGGCGAGCACGCCGGTCTTCGAAGCCGCCGCCGTGCCGGCATAGGCGATGAGCGCGAACCAGGACCCCACCAGGCCCTCTCCGGCGCGGTAGTAGGTGCCGGTGGCGCAGCCCCCGGCCAGCACAATGCCGACGCCGAACAGTAGAGAGCCGACCGCTGTCGCTACGACCGACAGCGTGGGCACCTCGGGGGTGATGGCGCCGGTAGCCGTAAGCAGGGTGACGCCGACGGCCTGGACGGCGATGGCCAGCAGGAAGGCGGTCATCCACCGCCAGGATCCGGAGACCCAAAGGTCTCGGAAGGCGCCGGTGATGCAGAAGCGGCCGCGTTGGAGGACGAGTCCGAGCACGCCGCCGACGAGTAGTCCGGTGAATATCAATGGAGGTCCTTTGTCCGACTGTCCGGGCCGCTGGGAGAGCGGCCTGCAATCTGTGGTCAAGGACGCAGGTGGGGCGACTGCTTCGGCGCGATGACGCCGTCGGCCACAGGCGTGGCCCACCCGCGACTGTGATGGGGGTTGGGCTTTGGCCTGGCCAGGGATGCCTACCGGCGCGTGCCGTTGCGCCGGTGGGCCGGGGGAAGAAGCAGGGTTACGTACTCGCTCGAGTGTGCTGTATTTGGGTGCTGCTGCCTCAGTGAGCCCTGGCCAGGTCGAGCATGCAGCAACACGCTCCGCGCCGGGCGCGAAGGTTGCGGGCTGCGATCTGGGAGCTCATGAGTGCTTTCTTCCGTGCAGGGGAGGGGTTGATGACCGTCACCGACTGAGGTCGGCAGCGGTGGCCGGAATCGTAGGCGCGGGCGGTGGCCTCATGCCAAGGGGATACCACTTTGTGAGACGCGGGGCCGGATCAGGCTCGGGCTGTAGGCGCGCGCCGGGCGGTGAGCAGCCGCGCGACGCCGTCGGCGGGCAGCTCGGGGGTGGTCCCGCCGAACAGCGGGCACTGGGCCTGGTAGGCGCACCAGTCGCACAGGCGGGAGCGGCGCGGGGCGAACTCGCCGGCGGCGGCACAGTCCTCCACCTCGTCCCAGATGTGGGCGAGCTTGGTCTCGGTCGCCTCCAGCTCCGGCAGGCGCGGATCGTGGGTGAGGGTGCGGCCGTCCTTGAGATAGACGATCTGCAAGCGCGCCGGAGCCCGCCCGCGCAGCCGCCAGAGCACCAGGGCGTAAAAGCGCATCTGGAACAGCGCATCCTCCTGGAAGCGCGGGCTGGGGGAGCGGCCGGTCTTGTAGTCGACCACCCGCATGGCGCCGCCCGGGGCCACGTCCAGGCGGTCGACGAAACCGCGCAGCAGCAGCCCGTCGCGCGTCTCGGTCTGCACGAACAGCTCCCGCTCGGCCGGCTCCAGACGAGTGGGGTTCTCCAGCTGGAAGTAGGCGCTGATCAGCGTCCTGGCCTCGTCCAGCCAGGGATCGATCGCGGCGGAGTCCGGGAACAGGGTCATGACCTCCGGATGCTTCTCCCGGTGCGTCTCCCACTGTCCGGGCAGCATGTCCAGGGCGGCCTCGCGGGTGCGCTCGCGGGCCGGCAGGTCGTACAGGCGCTCCAGAATCGCATGTACGAGCGTGCCCTTGTGGGTGGCCAGGGAGCCGGGCTCCGGGAGGCGGTCCACGGTGCGCAGGCGGAACAGCAGCGGGCACTGCATGAAGTCCTTCGCCCGCGACGGCGACAGCGCCGTACGCCCCGAACCGCGGCGGCGGCCGCTCCCGCCGGGGCCCGTGGGGCGCACGCCGACGGCGGGACCCGCGGCGGGCGTTTCGGCGGGTGCGGCAGCGGGGGTTGCGTCGGGGCGGTCTGGTTGCTCACTCACGGTGCGAACCTACCGCCGTCGGCCGACATCAATGTTGGCGAGCAGCCCGTGCATCCACAGGTCGACGTGACGCCCTGCTCCGGGCGGGTCCTGTGGACGGCGGCGGTGCTCCCATAGGCACCGCCGCTAGGGTCGGGGCATGACTGCATCTGCTGCCCGACGCCGTTCGGACTCCTGGACGCTGTTCACGCTCGGTGGTGCCCCCGTGGTGGTCGCCCCCACCTCGCTGCTGCTGGGCCTGCTCATCGCCGGGAGCTGGTATCCGCTGGTGTCCTCTGCACTGGCCGGATATAGCCCCGCCATCGTGGTCGGAACGGTGGCGGCCACGGTGCTGGGCGTGGGGGTGAGTGTGATGTGTCACGAGTTCGCCCATGGGGCGGTCGGTGCGCTGCTGGGGCGCAGGCCGGTGCGCTACGAGCTGTACCTGTGGGGCGGACGCACCAGCTTCGGCCCGTCGTCCCGGTGGCGCCCCTGGAAGGACGTGCTCACCTCCCTGGCCGGGCCGGCCGTGAACCTGGCCCTGTGGGCCGTCGGGCACGGCCTGCTGGATCGGGCCTCCTCCGCACCCGTTTACGTGGCGGCGTGGGCACTGACCTGGGTCAACCTCGCCCTGGGCGTCTTCAATGCCCTGCCGGGGCTGCCACTCGACGGCGGCCATGCGCTGGCCGCACTGGTCGAGCAGCTGAGCGGCCGGCGTCGAATGGGCCAGCGGGTGGCCGCCGTCGGCGGGCTTGCCGTCGTGGTCGGTATCGCCTGGCGCTGGGTGCTGGCGCCGCTGCTGGCCGGCGCACGGCCCGACTCCTTCAGCCTGATCCTGGCAGTTATGGTCGCCTGGCCCATCGCCACCACCTCCTGGCGGGTGCTCGGCCTGGGGCGGGGCACCCGCGCCGCCGCCCGGCTCGACCTGCGCGCCCTGGCCCGGCCGGTCGCCGTCGTCGGCGCCGAAACACCTCTGGTCGCTGCGCGTGAGCAGCTCGACGCCGGAGCGGGGCTGGTGCTCGTGGCCGACGGCGCGCGGATTCTGGGCACGCTGGACGGTCCCGCCCTGGCCGAGCTGGAGCGATCCGGCCTGCCCGACGCCACCGCCGTCACCGTCGGCCAGGTATGCACCGTGCTGCCGGCGGCCGCGGTCACCACCCAGATGACCGGGCAACCGGCCGCCGACGCCCTGGCGCGGGCGCGCACGGTCTCCCGGTGGCTGGTGCTGGTGGAGGGCGGGCGCGTCACCGGCGCCGTCCCCACCGGCGCCCGCTGACTCGACGCGGTCGTGGCCCACTTGCCGGAGCAAACCGGAGGTCAGTGACCCCGGTGGCGGCGTTTAGCCCGAATCCGGCGTTGCTCATAGCGCTCCTGTTCACGGCGACGTCGTGCGGCGGTCGACGCCTGCGCTCGCGTGGCGGCCTGCTGTTCTCGGGCGCGTGCCAAGGCCTCCTGCGAGGCCGTTGAGGGTGCGTGTTGGGCCGCCTGCTTGGCCGCCTGGCGGGCGGCGCGTTTGGGATTGACGCGCTGCGGCCCGCCCCGGGAGGTGGATTGCACTCCGGGGCCGGCAAGTGCGGCGTCGATCAGCTGTCCGCCGTGGGCCAGTAGCCACGCGTACAGCTCGGCGTCGCTGGGCAGGGCGCCGAGTATCTGGCCTGAGTCCTGACAGTTTAGTGCCCTGCGGCGTTCAGGTTGTTGAGGATTTGCTGTGCGGTCTGGGTGGTCTGGGGCTGGGCGGTTATTTGGTGTCCGTTGATGGTGATGGTGGCTTCCTGAAGTGGCTTCAGTTCGCGTACGAGTCGC